>NZ_JBFAZW010000164.1:0-17976 GCF_040682015.1 Dactylosporangium sp. NPDC051485 | reverse complement strand
CGCCGCCGGTCCGGTGCTCGCGTGCGCGGGCATCGGCTGGCTGATGGGCTTCCCGGCGGCGGCCCGCGGTCAGCAGTGGCTGGGCATGCTGTTCTATGCGCTCGGGCATGCGCTGCGGCTCCATGCGCTCCGGCATCCGCGGCGGCTCCATGCGCTCGGGCGCCATGCGCGGCTCGCCGCCGCGGGAGTCCGGGGTCCGGCCGAAGCCGCCGCTGCCGCGCTCCTCGTGCTCGGCCAGCTGGCGCTCGACCCGGTCGAGGTGCAGGTCCACCTGCCACTCGTCGTATCCGCCGAAGCGGACGCGGAAGACCACGTCGTGGACCTCCTGCGCGCTCACCGGCGCACCCGTCGGGTCTCCGGAGAGGGTTGCTTCCACCCGGTCGAGGAACGAGTCGACCTCGTCGACCTTGTATCCCCGACGCATGGCACGGCGCCGGAACCGCTGACCCTGACTCACTGTGTCTCCTCGTTCGCTCGCCGTGCTAGCAAGCCGCCTTCACGCTCTCCCACCTTGCCACCTCCGGAGGCCGCAAGCTGCCCGCAGGCTCCGTCAATCTCCCGACCCCGGGTGTCACGCACTGTAGTGGGAACACCGGCGGCCCGGAGGCGCCGGACGAACTCCTGCTCAACCGGCTTGGGGCTGGCATCCCATTGGCTGCCTGGCGTCGGGTTGAGCGGGATGAGATTGACATGAGCGAGACGGCCGGACAAGAGCCGGCCGAGCAGATCCGCCCGCCACGGATGGTCGTTCACATCCCGGATCATTGCGTACTCAATGGACACCCGCCGGCCGGTGCGAGCCGCATACTCGAACGCGGCATCAAGCACTTCGGCGACCTTCCAACGTTGGTTGACCGGCACGAGCGTGTCGCGCAGATCATCATCGGGTGCGTGCAGCGACAGCGCAAGCGTCACCGACAGGCCCTCCTGCGTCAACCGCCGCATGGCGGGAACGAGCCCGACGGTCGACACCGTGATGTGCCGCTGCGACAGGCCAAGGCCCTCGGGCGCCGGCTCGGTGAGCCGCCGCACGGCCGTGACCACCCGGTTGTAGTTGGCCAGGGGCTCGCCCATGCCCATGAAGACGATGCGCGAGAGCCGGTCGGGGCAGCCGGGCAGCTCGCCGCGGGCCGCCAGGCCGGCGAACCACACGACCTGGTCGATGATCTCCGCGGTGGACAGGTTGCGGGTCAGGCCGGCCTGGCCGGTCGCGCAGAACGGGCAGGCCATGCCGCAGCCGGCCTGGCTGGACACGCAGACGGTGACCCGGTCGGGGTACCCCATCAACACGCTCTCCACCAGGGCGCCGTCGTGCAGCCGCCAGAGCGTCTTGCGGGTGGTGCCGTTGTCGGTGGCGAGCTCGCGCACGGGCGTCAGCAGCTGGGGCAGCAGCGTCCCGGTGATCGCCTCGCGGGTGCGGGCCGGCAGGTCGGTCATCGCCTCCGGCTCGCGCACGAGGCGGCCGAAGTAGTGCGTGGAGATCTGCTGCGCGCGGAAGGCCGGCTCGCCGAGCTCGGTGACCGCGGCCCGGCGGCCGGCGAGATCGAGGTCGGCGAGGTGGCGCGGGGGCAGCGAGGCGCGGCGGCCGGTCGGGGTGGTGCCGGTCGCCTCGGAGGACAGGTTCAGTACAGGCAGCTGCGTCATGACGTAACCAGTGTCCCATGCCCGGCCGCATGTTCTCCAAGACCGCTCACCAGCACGGCCGGGCGACTCACTTGGACCAGGGCACCAGAAATGCCAGGACCGCATAGGCCGTGGGCAGGGCCAGCAGTACCGAGTCCAGGCGGTCCATCAGCCCGCCGTGCCCGGGCAGCAGGTTGCTCATGTCCTTGACGCCGAGGTCCCGCTTGATCAGCGACTCGCCGAGGTCGCCGAGGACGGAGGCGATCGACACGGCCACGCCGAAGATCGCGCCGTGCCACCACGCCGCGTCGTCGAGCAGCAGCGGCAACGCGATCGCGCTGCCCGCCCCGGTCCACACGACCGAGCCGGCGAAGCCCTCCCAGGACTTGGCCGGGCTGACCGAGGGCGCCATGGGGTGCCTGCCGAGGAAGACCCCCGTGGCGTACCCCCCGGTGTCCGACAGCACCACGGCCAGGATGGTCACGAGGACCCGGACCGCGCCGTCCTCGGCGGGGTAGGCCAGCAGGGCCGCGAAGGAGCCCAGGAACGGCACGTAAACGGCGATGAGCGCGCCGGCGGTGACGTCGCGGTGGTAGTTGGCAACCCCGTCGGCGAAGCGCCACACGAAGACGAGCAGCAGGGTGGCGAGCAGGCCCAGCGGCAGTCGCGCGGCCCCGCCGAACCAGGCCAGGCAGACCATGAGCGGGCTGCCGAGCAGCAGCGGCACCAGCGGTGGGCGGGCCTTGCGGACGCTGACCGCCCGGACCATCTCCCACACGCCGACCATGACGGCGGCGATGACGAGGCCGAGGAACAGCCACTTCCAGACGAACAGGGAGACCACGACCACGCCGCCGAGCCCCGCCCCCACCCCGATGGCGGCCGGCAGGTTGCGGCCGGCCCGGCTCTTGCGCGGGGCCGGTTCCGGCGTGCTCGCTTCCATGATCTCCGCAGACGGCTCGGGCGCGGCATCGTCCTGCCGCGCCCGGGTCGGGTCGGGGGCCCGGTGAGCCCGATCGAGATGGGCCATCAGACCTCGAGTAGCTCGGCTTCCTTGTGCTTGAGCAGCTCGTCGACCTGCGCGACGTACTTGTGCGTCAGGTCCTCGAGCTCCTTCTCGGCCCGCCGTACCTCGTCCTCGCCCGCCTCGCCGTCCTTGACGATGCGGTCGAGTTCCTCCTTGGCCTTGCGGCGCACGTTGCGGATGGCGACGCGGGTGTCCTCGGCCTTGTTGCGGGCCACCTTGATCATCTCGCGGCGCCGCTCCTCGGTCATCTGAGGCAGCACGATGCGGATCTGCGTACCCTCGTTGTTCGGGTTCACCCCGAGGTCCGAGTCGCGGATCGCCTTCTCCATCGCGCCGATCTGCGACGTGTCGTAGGGCTTGATGATCGCCATGCGGGGCTCGGGGATCGCGATCGAGGACATCTGCGGCAGCGGAGTCGGGGTGCCGTAGTAGTCGACCATCACCTTGCCGAACATGGCCGGGGTCGCGCGGCCGGTACGAATGACCGCGAACTCCTCCTTGCCGTGGTCGATCGCACGATCCATCTTCTCTTCGGCCTCGAAGAGCGTCTCTTCGATCACGTGGTCTGTCCTCCTCGATCCGGGACGGGCTCGGCGGTGATGAGCGTGCCGATCCTCTCACCACTCAACGCGCGAGCGACGTTGTCCTCCCCCTCCGCGCCGAAGACCAGCATCGGCAGCCTGTTCTCCTGGCAGAGGCTGAAGGCCGTCTGGTCCACCACCCGCAGCCCCTTGACCAGCGCCTCGGCGAAGGTCACATGGTCGAGCTTGCGGGCGGTCGGATCGGTGCGCGGGTCGGCGGTGTAGACGCCGTCGACGCCGTTCTTGCTCATGAGTACCGTCTGCGCGTGAATCTCCAGGGCGCGCTGGACGGCGACCGTGTCGGTGGAGAAGTACGGCATGCCGGCGCCGGCTCCGAAGATCACCACACGGCCCTTCTCCAGGTGGCGGATCGCCCGCCGGGGGATGTAGGGCTCGGCGACCTGGGCCATGCTGATCGCGCTCTGCACGCGGGTGTCGATGCCGTCCTTCTCCAGGAAGTCCTGCAGCGCCAGGCAGTTCATCACCGTGCCGAGCATGCCCATGTAGTCGGCGCGGGAGCGGTCCATGCCCGCCCGGGACAGCTCGGCGCCGCGGAAGAAGTTGCCGCCACCGACCACGACCGCGACCTGCACGCCGCGGCGCACCACCGCCGCGATCTGGCTGGCCATGGCGCGCACCACGTTGGGGTCGACGCCGACGGCGCCGCCCCCGAACACCTCACCGGAGAGCTTCAGCACGACACGCCGCGCCCCGATCGGGGCCGGGGTCAGGGAGAGCCTGGCCGCATCGACGGCGGTGTTCGTCATGTGCGCACCTTTCGACGTTGGTGTGGAAAAGGGGTCACGGGCTCGCCGTGCTCGGCGGACCGTGACCCCCTCACTCTTGGCTCGTCTCGGCCGGTCAGGCCTGGCCGACCTCGAACCGTACGAAGCGCGTCACCTCGATGCCGGCCTCGGCCAGCACCTGCTTGACGGTTTTCTTGTTGTCGCTGACCGAGGGCTGCTCGATGAGGACGAAGTCCTTGAAGAAGGAGTTCACCCGGCCCTCGACGATCTTCGGCAGGGCCGCGTCGGGCTTGCCTTCCTCGCGGGCGGTTTCCTCGGCGATGCGCCGCTCGGACTCGACGACCTCGGCCGGCACCTCGTCGCGGGTGAGGTACTTCGGCCGCATCGCGGCGATCTGCATCGCCACGCCGCGGGCGTCGGCGACGGCCGCCTCGTCGGTCTTGCCGTTGAACTCGACCGCGACGCCGACCTGCGGCGGCAGGTCCGGGCTCTTGCGGTGCATGTAGACGGCGACCGGCTCGCCCAGCACGGCGATGCGGTTGATGACGAGCTTCTCGCCGATGCGGGCCGACTCGGCCTGGATCAGGTCGGCCACCGTGATGTCGCCGAGCTTCGAGCCCAGCAGCGCGTCCACGTCGGCCGGCTTGACCGCGTCGACCTGCTCCGCCAGCTTCTGGCCGAGCTCGACGAAGGCCTCGTTCTTGGCGACGAAGTCGGTCTCACAGTTGATCTCGACCAGCCCGGAGGCGTGGTGCGCGACCAGGCCGTTGGCGGTGGTGCGCCCGGCCCGCTTGCCCACGTCCTTGGCGCCCTTGATGCGCAGCAGCTCGACGGCCTTGTCGAAGTCGCCCTCGGCTTCCTCGAGCGCCTTCTTGCAGTCCATCATGCCGGAGCCGGTCAGTTCGCGGAGCCGCTTGACGTCCGCGGCGGTGTAGTTGGACATGACTCTCTCTCGCTCTGTGAATTACGCCTGGGCAGTTACGCCTGGGGGTTCTCTTCGGCGGCGGGAGCGGCGGGAGCGGCAGGGGCGGCAGGAGCGGCAGGGGCAGCAGCAGGGGCGGCCTCGGTCGCCTTGGCGCCCTCGAGCAGTTCGCGCTCCCACTCGGCGAGCGGCTCATCGCCGGCCACGACGCCCGGCTCGGGCTTCTGGTCGGCCCGGGTCGCGCGCCCGGAGCGGGCGATCAGCCCGTCGGCGACCGCGTCGGCGACCACGCGCGTCAGCAGCGCCGCGGAGCGGATCGCGTCGTCGTTGCCGGGGATCGGGAAGTCGACCTCGTCCGGGTCGCAGTTGGTGTCGAGCACCGCGATCACCGGGATGCCCAGCTTGCGCGCCTCGTCGACGGCGATGTGCTCCTTCTTGGTGTCGATCACCCAGATCGCCGACGGCAGCTTCTGCATGTCCCGCAGGCCGCCCAGCGTGCGGCTGAGCTTGGTCTGCTCGCGCGAGAGCTGCAGGGTCTCCTTCTTGGTGTACCCCTGGGCGGTGCCCGTCAGGTCGAGGCTCTCGAGCTCCTTCATCCGCTGCAGCCGCTTGTAGACCGTCTGGAAGTTGGTCAGCATGCCGCCGAGCCAGCGGTGGTTGACGTACGGCTGCCCGACGCGCGTCGCCTGCTCGGCGATCGCCTCCTGGGCCTGCTTCTTGGTGCCGACGAACAGCACCGAGCCGCCCTCGGCCACCGTGTTGCGGATGTAGTCGTACGCCTTCTCGATGTAGTCGAGCGTCTGGCGCAGGTCGATGATGTAGATGCCGTTGCGCTCGGTGAAGATGAAGCGCTTCATCTTCGGGTTCCAGCGGCGGGTCTGGTGCCCGAAGTGCACACCACTCTCGAGCAGCTGGCGCATGGTCACGGTCATGTTGGCGGGACCCCTTCGATCCTGGTTGTCACGGCGGTCCGGTCGGACTACCGTCCTGGCGCCCGGTCGTCGGCCGTCTCACCCTTGGCGCACGCCGCAGTCATCTGCCGGCGCGCCTATCGGGACCAGGGCGGCCGCCGCCCCAAACTCACCCGGCACAAGAGAACGGTGCGACCGGGCTAGGGAGGGCGCGCGAGGTCGACCGCACGCTGTGCGGTCGCCGGGGGAAAGTGTACGCGCAGCTGCCCGGCAACCTCGAATCCCCCCGGTGCCGCGTTGTTTGCGGGTGTTTGTCCGTAATCGCCGCGCCTACTGAGGGTGACGGCGGCCGCCTCCCTCAACCGGCGACCGCCGTCTCGTCAGCTCCCTCGACAGCTCCCTCGACCGGCGGCCGCCGTCTCGTCAGGTCACGCGACCGGCGGCCGCCGTCTCGTCAGGAGGCCGCCAGTCCGGCGGAGACGAACAGGAGCAGCGCGACCGGCAGGTAGACCAGCGGCGTGCGCAGCCAAGCCCGAGCACCGGACGCCGCCGCGGCCGCCCCGCCGATGAGCCCGTACAGCCCGAGCGCGAACATCGGCAGCGCCGGGATCATGAAGATGCCGGCCAGGGTCGCCCCCACCAGCACCTCCTTCGTGGTCATCGCGTTGAGGAACAGGCGAAGCACCGGCACCTCGAACAGGATCGTCAGCAGCACGAGCACGACCGCCAGCCCGGGCCGCTTGCTGCGGTACACCGCGCCACTCGGCTCGGGCTGCCCGCCGCCGTACTGCTGCTGGGGCGCCGGAATCGCCGCGGTCAGCGCGGTGGGCGCCACGAACGCGCTGGGCGGCGCACCGGTCGGGCCGCTCGACACCAGCGAGGCAGTACCCGCCCCGAGGCCGGCACCCGACGTGGGCATGCCCTGCACCGCGGCGAGCCCGGGAATCGGCGCGGCGGACGACGAGAGCGCGGAGCTCCCGGCCGATCCACCGAGTCCACCGGCATCGGCTCCGCTCGCGGCGCCCAGTCCGCTCGCGGCGCCCAGTCCGCTCGCGGCGCCCAGTCCGCTCGCGGCGCTCAGTCCGCTCGTGGCGCTCAGTCCGCTCGCGCCTGCGAGGCTGTTCCCGCCACCGAGACTGTTCCCGGCGCCGAGGCTGTTCGCGCCGCCGAGGCCGCCCGGGACCGCGCCGAGTGTGCCGCCCGAGGGGCCGGTCGGCGTCGCGCCGCCGGACACCGGCCGCTGCAGCGCCCCACGGTCGAGCGCCTCGGACCGCCGGGACCGCCCGCCGAGCTCGCCGGACAGGTCACCGCCCGCGTCACCGCCCCGGCCCGCGCCGGCCGGCGCGCCGAACTGCCCGCCCGGGCTGTCGCCGTAGCCGGAGGTCTCCGCCGCGTACCCCCGGCCCCCGCCGCGCGGCTCCGGCACCCGGTACCCGTCGTCGTACTCCCGCTCGTCCGCGTACCGCGTCGGCGTGTACCCGCGGTCCTCAGCAGCGGCATATCCGCGTTCCTCGCCGCCGTAGCCCCGGTCGTCGCCGCCGTACCCACGATCCTCGCCGTAGCCCCGCTCGTCGTCGCGGCCGCGCGGGTCACGGGCCCGATCGTCCCAGTCCCGATCCCGGTCCCGGTCGTCGCGCATCCGCTCGTCCCGGCGGTCGTCGTACCCACGATCGTCGTACCCACGGTCATCCGGGTACCAGCGGGAATCCGCCTCCGGTCCCGGGGTGAAGTTCCGGCGTCCATCCACGGCACGTCACGGTAGGCCCTCAGCAAAATCCTCGCCACCCGGCAAAGGTCCCTGTAATCTGCGTCGCTGCCCGGCTACACCTCCCCCAGCTGCTCATCCCCGTCGGTGGTTCCTGCCCCGCCCGCCCGTTCACTCCAGCGCGAATCCACGCCCAACGCACGCAGCGTGAGTCCTGCCCTACGCACGCGGCGTGGTGCCGACGAGCCGCGCGAGTTCTGACTAACCGTGCGGAGCCACCCGACGCCCCGAACCGACCAGCCGCCTCCGACCCACCAGCTGCCCCCGACCCGCACCGCGCCCCCGACCCACCCAGCTGCCCCCGAGCCGCCCGGCCGCCCGGAGCCGACCAGCTGCGCGAAGGAAGCGGAACCAGCCGCCCGGAGCCGACCAGCCGTGCGCAAGCCGGCCAGCCGCGGGGAGCCGGTCGAGTGCGCGGTGCGGGTCGAGGGCGCAGCGCGGGTCGGGTGCGCGGTGCGGGTCGGGGGCGCGGTGCCGACCGCGGCGCTCGCCCGGCGGCGAACGGCTCCCCCTAACCCGCGCGCTCCGATGCGGGCCGCCCACGGCTGGCGAGCTCGGCCCCACCAGCGAGCCGAACGCCCACGAGGACAGCCTCCCGATCGTCTGGCGACTCCTCCCAGCCCGGCACCCGGCGACCACGCAAGCCAGGACCCGCACGCTCGCCACCGACGGACCTCTCCCGCTGGTGCGCACGGTCCGGCACCCGGCGGCCACGCAGGTCAGGGCCCGTACGCTCGCGATCGACCGGCCGCTCCCGCCAACGCGCACGGCCCGGCATCCACCGAGGACGCGGACTGGCGCGGCCCGCTGCGGTTGGAGCCCGCCCACGCGCGGCCGGCAAGGCGGGGCGCCGCGGACTGCGGGGGCACCGGGCCCGGGCCGCATACTCGGGGGGTGACTGACGCCACGCGTGACCACCTCGTCGCCCGCATGCGCCCGTTCGGCACCACCATCTTCGCGGAGATGTCGGCGCTGGCCGTGCGCACCGGATCCGTCAACCTCGGACAAGGCTTCCCCGACACCGACGGTCCCGCCGCGATGCTGGAGGCCGCCGCCGCGGCAATCCACGGGGGCCGCAACCAGTACCCGCCCGGCCCCGGCATCCCCGAGCTGCGCGCCGCCGTCGCCGCCCACCAGCGGGCGTTCTGGGGCCTCGACTACGACCCCGACGGCGAGATCCTGGTCACCGCCGGCGCCACCGAGGCGGTCGCCGCCAGCATCCTCGCGCTGTGCGAGCCGGGCGACGAGGTCGTCTGCTTCGAGCCCTACTACGACTCGTACGCCGCCTCGATCGCTCTCGCCGGAGCCGTTCGCCGCCCGGTGACGCTGCGGGTCGCCGACGGCAGGTACGCCTTCGACCCCGCCGAGCTGCGCGCCGCCTTCGGCCCGCGGACCCGGCTGGTGCTGCTCAACTCGCCGCACAACCCGACCGGCAAGGTCTTCACCGCCGATGAGCTCGCCCAGATCGCCGCGCTGTGCGTGGAGTTCGACGCGCTCGCCGTGACCGACGAGGTCTACGAGCACCTGGTGTTCAGCGACGCCTCCGCGCCGCACGTGCCGCTGGCCGGGCTGCCCGGCATGCGGGAGCGGACCGTGCAGATCTCCTCCGCCGGCAAGACGTTCTCGTGCACCGGTTGGAAGATCGGCTGGGTGTGCGGCCCCCGCCCCCTGGTGTCGGCCGTCACGCGGGTCAAGCAGTTCCTGACGTACGTCAACGCCGGCCCCCTGCAGCCCGCCGTCGCGGTGGCGTTGGCCTTGCCGCCGTCGTACTACCAGGAGTTCCGCGACGACCTGCAGCGTAAGCGCGACCGCCTGTGCAAGGGCCTGGCGGAGGCTGGGTTCGCCGTGCTGCAGCCCGAGGGCACGTACTTCGTCACTGCCGACATCACGCCCCTGGGCGGCACCGACGGGGTGGAGTTCTGCCTGTCGTTGCCGGAGCGCTGTGGTGTGGTCGCGGTACCGACGCAGGTCTTCTATGACGACGCCGAGGCCGGTCGGCGACTCGTGCGCTTCGCCTTCTGCAAGCGCGACGAAGTGCTCGACGAGGCGGTCGCCCGGCTGCAGCGGCTCTGACGCGTTCACCGGTCCTCCTCCTCGTCGACCGGTCCGCGCGGTTCGCGGCGCAGCCGGTACCCGTCCACGTCCGACACCACGAACCCCAGCTCCTCCAGCAGCGGCAGCGTGCGCCGGGCGTCGCGGCCGCTCACCCCGGCAGTGGCCGCGATCCGCTCCGCCGCCATGGCCTGGCGGGGGCGCACGGCGTCGAGGATCCGCGCCTGCAGCGGGTCCAGGACGTCCTCGGGCCGCCCGGCGCCCTGGATCGGGTCGGCCAGCTCCCCCACCATGCCGACCTCCTCGATGATCTCCTCGACCCGGGTCACCAGCACCGTGCCCGGCTGACGCAGCTCCAGGTGGCAGCCGACCGACATCGCCGAGTTGATCGGGCCCGGCACGACCATCGCGGCGCGCTGGAGCAGGCGCGCGTACCCGAGCGTGTTGCGCGCCCCGCTGCGCGACCCGGCCTCGATCACCACGGTGCCCCTGGTCGCGGCGGCGATGACCCGGTTGCGGGTCAGGAACCGCGTCTTGTGCGGCATCGTCCCCGGCGCCCACTCGCTCAGCAGCAACCCGTCGGCGCCGATCTGCTCCAGCACCGCCGCGTTGGCCGCCGGGTACGCCCGCTCGATCCCGCACGGCAGCACCGCCACCGTCGGCCCGCCCGCGACCAGGGCGCCGCGGTGCGCGGTCACGTCGACGCCGAGCGCGCCGCCGGACACGACCGTCCAGCCCCGCTCGGCCAGCCCGAAGGCGAACTCCGAGGCGACATATCCGCCGTACCCCGTGATCGCCCTCGCCCCGACCACCGACACCGACCGCTCCAGCGCCTCGTCCAGCCGCAGCGGACCCCGCAGCCAGACGCACATCGGCGGGTCCGTGTCCCTTCGCAGGACGTTGCCCTCGCGGCTGGCCCGCACCAGCTCGTCGAGCGCGCGCGGCCACTCGGTGTCGGCCGCGGTGACGATCCGCGCGCCGCTGCGCTCCGCCTGCTCCGCCATCTGCTCGGCCAACCGCGCACCCGGGTCCGCCGCGCCGAGCGCGCCGGCGCCGCGCAGCCTGGCCTGCACCGCCCCGGCCAGCTGCGCCGAGATGCCGTACCCGCCGATCACCCGGGCCAGCGCCTCCTGCGCCCCCACCGAACGGACCAGCACGCCGAGTTCCCGGCTGCCGGGCTCGACGAGCATGCCCAGCGCCATCCGCCCCACCCGCTCCTCGTTCATCGGACCGTCCTCGATCGCATCTCGAGCGCCTCCCGCACGTCCGCCGCCTCGGGTCGCTGGCGCCCGTCGAGGTCGGCGATCGTCCACGCGACGCGGACCGCACGGTCGAATCCGCGGGCGGACAGCCAGCCGCGGTCCATGGCGTCGCTCAGCGGTCGCACGACCGTCCTCGGCAGACGGAACTGGTGATGTCGCAGCAGTGATCCGGGTGCCTCGCCGTTGGATCGAGCCTGCGGCGACCATCGCGCTGCGGCCGCGGAACGGGCCTCGCGCACCCGCCCGGCGACGACGGCCGTCGGCTCGACCTCCTCGGGCCCGAGCAGGGCGACGGAGCGCACCGGATCGAGATCGACCTGCAGGTCGATGCGGTCCATCAGCGGGCCGGACAGCCTGGCCTGGTAGCGGCGGCGCACGATCGGCGCGCACTCGCACAGGTGCTTACCTCCCGGCTTGGCGCACGGGCACGGGTTGGCGGCCATCACCAGCTGGACCCGGGCCGGGTACACGGTCTCGCCGTAGATGCGCCGCAGCCGTACCTCACCCTCCTCCAACGGCTGCCGGAGCGCCTCGAGCGCGCCGTTGGCGAACTCGGCGCACTCGTCCAAGAACAGCACCCCGTTGTGGGCAAGGCTGATAGCGCCCGGCTTGGCCAGCCCGCTGCCGCCGCCGACCAGCGCCGCGACCGACGCGGTGTGGTGGGGCGCCTGCAGCGGCGCCCGGCGGATGAGCGCACTGCCCGGCGGGAGCGTTCCGGCCACCGAGTGCAGCGCCGTGGCCTCGATCGCCTCCTGGTCGTTCAGCGGCGGCAGCACGCCGGGCAGCCGTTCGGCGAGCATCGTCTTGCCCGCGCCAGGCGGCCCGAACATCGCCACGTGGTGCCGGCCGGCGGCGGCGAGCTCGATGACCCGGCGCCCCCGTTCCTGGCCCAGGACGTCGGCGAGGTCCAGCGGGGTGGGCTCGGGCGGCGAAGCCTTCGCCATCGGGTCGAGCAGGTTCTCCGTCCCGTGGAGGTAGCCGATGATCCGGCCCAGGCAGTCGGCGGCGCGGACCTCGATGTCGGGGACCAGGCGCGCTTCTGTGATGTTGGCCTGCGGTACCACGGCGAAACCGACTCCCGCCCGGCTGGCGGCCAGGACGGCCGGAAGGATCCCGCGCACCGGGCGGATCGTGCCGTCCAGCCCCAGCTCGCCGAGGACGACGGCGTCGGCGAGCCGGCCGATCGGCAGGTCCGCGCCGGCCGCCAGCACGGCGATCGCCACGGCGGTATCGAACCCGGAACCGTGCTTGCGCACATGGGCGGGGAGCAGGTTGACGGTGATGCGCTGCTGCGGCCAGTACGCGCCGGAGTTGTGCACGGCGGCGCGCACGCGGTCGCGGGCCTCGCTGAGCGCGGCGTCGGGCAGTCCGGACACGACCAGGCTGGGCAGGCCCGGCGCCACGTCGGCCTCGACGACGATCACCTCGCCGGCCACGCCGTGCAAGGCGACGGAGCGGACCATGGCGTACCCCATCAGAACGCCCCGCGCAGATGCCGGACGGCCACGGACCTGCCCACGAGCACGCTGATGACGTCGAAGCGCACCCGTTCGCAGCGCTCGCCGCTGTCGGCCAGCCACATCCGGGCGAGGGTTCGCAGGCGGCGGACCTTCGCCGGGACGAGCGCCTCGACGGGCTGTCCGTAGCGGGTGCTGCGGCGGGTCTTGACCTCCACGAACACCAGGTCGCCGCCGTCCCGGGCGACCACGTCGAGTTCTCCGGCCGTGCTGCGCCAATTGCGGTCGAGCAGCACGAGCCCTTGCGACACGAGATACCGGCAGGCGATGCGTTCGCCGAAGGCGCCGACGATCTGGTTGCGGTTCGTCATGCGGGCGACTCTGACCGGCCGGAGCGATCAATGCGGCGCGACGGAGATCAACCTGTGGATAACCGAGGGCTTGTGGATAAATTCGGACAGGTTATTTGACTTTGGTATGTAGCGGGGTCGCGGCGCAGGCCAGCCCAGGTGTGGCCATTACCGGGTCTCGGCTCAAAAATTTCTGCGCCAGTGCTGATGGACGAGCTCTTGGCCGTACGCCGGCTTGCGTTCCTCGCTGTCGAGCACGAACCCGGCGCGCTGGTACAGGCGCCGCGCCTCGACGAGGATGTCGTGCGTGAACAGGACCATGTCGACATAACCGGCCCTCTGGGCGAACCGGACGCACTCGTCGACCAGCCGGCCACCCACGCCCATTCCCCGAGCCTTGGGCTCGACCAGCAGAAGTCGGAGTTTCGCGGTGGTACCGCGGGAAGGCCCGACCGCCGGCCCCGGCCCCTTGGCGGCCTCGCCCGGGTCCGCGCGGACGCAGAAGATCGATCCGACGGGCTCGCCGTCCACCTCGGCGATCCAGCCACGGTCCCAGCGCGGATCGTGCGACTCCGTATACTCCGCGACGATGCCCGCGACCATCCCCTCGAACTCGTCGTTCCAGCCGTACTCGGCCGCGTACAGCGCGCCGTGGCGCTGCACGACCCAGCCCAGGTCGCCGGGCCCGGGCGGGCGCAGCACAACCGTGCGCGGGGACGTTGCGCCACCGTGCGCGACGGCGCCCGCCCCGGCTCCGGCCCCCGCGCGGGCGCTGGACGCAGCCGGGCCGGCGGCGCCGAGGATCGACTCGATCGCGCCCATGGCGCCGACGAGCCGCCGCTGGTCCGCCTCCGTGGCCGCGCCCAGCAGCGTGCCCGCCTGCGCGTCCGAGCGCCGGTCCAGCTCGGCCTGGGCGGCCCGACCGGCCTCGGTGAGCCGGATGCGCTGCTTGCGGGCGTCCGCGTCCGAGCGCTCGCGCACGACCAGCCCGTCGGCCTCGAACCGGCCAAGGATGCGGCTCAGGTAGCCCGCGTCCATGTCCAGCCCCTGCCGCAGGCCGGCCACCTCGAGCGCGGGCGCGGGCGCGTTGGCCAGCTCGTACAGCACCCGTGCCTCGGCGAGCGAATAGGGCGAGTCGAGCAGCCCGGCCCGCAGCACGCCGATCAGATTCGTGTAGAAGCGGTTGAACCGGCGAAACGCGGCGACCGTCTCGATAGTCATAGTTGACATCGTCATGCGATCGCTTGACGCTGTCAACGATTCTCCGGAAAGCCGTGCGACGTGGCGTCGTAACTGTTGGGAAACGCCACGTCGGCAGGCTTGCTCCCATGTCGCTACGTCACGTAATTGTCGAACTGCCCGACCGTCCCGGTTCCCTGGGCCAGGTGACCACGTTGCTCGGCCGCCTGGGCGTGGACATCCGCCAGATGCGCGTGCTGGGCCGCGACGGCACCGTGGCAACGGACGAGTTCGTGGTCAGCGTGCCGGGTGTGGTGATCGACCGGACACTGCCGGAACTGCTGGAGGAGATTCAGGGCGTGCGCGTGGTGACGATAGAGCCCATCAATAGCGATAGCGGGATAGCGGGCGCTATCGTGACCGTATGACCGCTCCTGTCGACAAGCTCGTGGCGTTGCTCGAGACACTCCCGGCGGACACCCGCCAGGAGATCACCGTCTGGCTGCTCAACCGCACCGTCCCGGTCGGCCGTAGCGCGCTGCTGGCCAGTCCCGACCTGCGCGGGCGCAACCTCATGGACGCCCCGGACCTGAGCCCGGCGGCCAGCCACGGCGCGCTCGGCGGCTCGCTACCGGCGGGCGAGGAGAGCCAGCTGGTGACGTTCCGCCTGCCGGCGGAGCGGCACGGCGAGCTGCGCGCCTGGTGCACCGAGAACGGCTTCACCATGGCCGCGGTGGTACGCGGGCTGATCGAGCGGTTCCTCGAAGAGCAGCAGCGCCGTTGACGCGCCCGACGCGACGCAACGTATCCGCGCCCGACAACCGGTCCGGTCCCGGTAACGCCGGGCCCGCCGTCCAGTCGAGCGGGCCCGGCGGCGCTACCTCCGCGGCCATCACCCCCTCCGCGCGGCCTGACAAGTCGGAAGCGGCCCCACGGCCCGACAAGTCGGACGCGGCCGGGCGGCCTGAGGAGCTCGCAGCATCCCCACAGCCCGACGAGCCGGTCGTGTCCGCGCGGCCGCGCGATGCGGATGAACACGACGGAGTGCCCAGACGAGACGACGCTGCAGACCAGCCAGGCGAGACTCGGCGCACCACCCCCACGCCGGCGGACGAGCTCATCGTGCCCGCGCGGTTGCCGGACATCGACGCGGCCAGGCGTCGCAACGAGTCATCGCGGGGCGCGCCGGATACCGACGGACTCACGCATGCCGAGCGCCGGCTCCCCCGGCTCGGGGTCGACGCGTCCGCGCGGGCCGGCCGCGCGAGCGCCGGTGTCGAGGAGCCACCGCGCGGCGACGACTCGGCCGAGGGCGGCAGCGGCGGTCTTTCGGGCGCGCGCAAGGCCAGGCGGCCCGCCGCGCGTGGTGACGCAACGCGGCGGACGGGCGGCGGGGCCGCGCGGGTGGCCGGGCGCGGACGCGCGGACGCGGCCGTCGTCGGCACGGCCGAGATGCACGAGCGACTGCCCACGGCCATGCGAGACGCCGTGGACGACTTCGCGCGGTACCTCGCGGCGGAGCGCAACCGGTCCGTGCACACGGTGCGGGCGTACGTGGGCGACATCGTCTCCCTGCTGGACCACGCGGCGAGCGGGGGCGCGGACGCGCCCGCGGACCTGACGCTCACGGTGTTGCGGGGCTGGCTCGCGCGGAGGCGGGCGGCCGGCGATGCCCGGACGAGCCTGGCCCGGCACGCGGCGTCCGCGCGGACGTTCACCGCCTGGGCGAAGCGGGAGGGGCTGCTCGAGGCCGACCCGGGGCAGCGGCTGGCCAGCCCAAAGGCACACCGCGACCTGCCCACCGTCCTGCGCACGGACCAGGCCGAGACCCTGGTGACGTCGCCGGCCGGACGCCTGGACGGGGTCGGGCTGCGCGACCGGGCGGTGCTGGAGCTGCTGTACGGCACCGGGATCCGCGTCAGCGAGCTCTGCGGGCTGGACCTCGGCGACGTGGACCGAATGCGGCGCGTCGTGCGGGTGGTGGGCAAGGGCGACAAGGAGCGCTCGGTTCCGTACGGCCTGCCCGCCGACCAGGCGCTGACCGAGTGGCTCCGGCACGGGCGACCGGCGCTGGAGGGGCCGCAGAGCGGGCCGGCGCTGCTGCTCGGGGCGCGCGGGGGCCGGCTGCAGCCGGGGGCCGCCCGGCGGATCGTGGACGGGTACGCGCGCGCGGCCGGGCTGCCGCACACGTCCCCGCACGATCTGCGGCACTCGGCCGCCACGCACCTGCTCGAAGGGGGTGCCGACCTCCGCTCGGTGCAGGAGCTGCTCGGTCACGCCTCGCTGTCGAGCACGCAGATCTACACCCACGTGTCGATCGATCGGCTGCGTGCCGCGTACGAGCAGGCGCATCCGCGCGCGTAGCCCCGTACCCGAAGAAGTGGCCCGGCACACGGGCACGGAGTCACGCGAGCGGAGAGCGGAAGGCGGACGAACGAGGCTCGTGCGGGGCGCCGGCGCAAGCTGGCGCCAGGCACGGGAGCGAGGGCGGCAAGAGAGCGCCCAGACTCGGGCACATGGGCGCGAGGGCGGGGCAGGGACACAAGGGCGGGGAACGGGCCCAGGCCGGAGGGCCAGACGCAGCGCACACCCGAGGCCGGGACACGGCAAAGGCGCGCGGACGCGGCACGAACGCGCGGACGCGGCACGAACGCGCGGACGCGGCACGAACGCGCGGACGCGGCACGAACGCGCGGACGCGGCACGAACGCGCGGACGCGGACGGAAGCTGAGAGTGTCTAGGGGCGGGTGAGAGGGCGGCAAGCAGGCGCGGGAGCGCCCAACGAGCCCTAAGATCGTGGATATGACCCAGGGCCGCACACGCCGCGCCGTGACGGGACGGTAGCGCCCGACATGTCCGCTCCCGAGCCGCTGCCCGGCGCCCGGCTGCTGTTCTCCGCCGACGCGGCCGTCGCGCATCTCAATCACGGCGCGTTCGGTATGGTGCCGATCGCCGTGCAGCGGGCGCAGCAGCGGCTCCGGGAGGAGATGGAGGGGAATCCGCACCGGTTCTTCTCGGTCGGGATCGAGGAGAGGATCGCGCACGTACGGCGGCATCTCGCGGCGTTCGTGGGGGCCGATCCGGACGGTACCGCGCTGGTCGAGAACGCCTCCACCGGCACGTCGATCGTGCTCGGCAGCGTGCCGTTCGAGGCCGAGGACGAGATCTTGACGACCGATCACGGGTACGGCGCCGTGGACCTCGCGGTGGCGGCCACCTGCCGGCGTACCGGGGCCGTCCATCGCGTGGTGCGGGTACCGATGGCGCCCGATGACGCGGAAGTCATCGCGGCCGTGCGGGAGGCGATCACGCCGCGCACCCGGCTGGTCATCGTCGATCACGTCACGGCCGCGACCGCGCGGGTGCTGCCGGTGCGGCGGATCGTCCAGGCGGTGCGCGAGAAGTGCGGCGACCGCGCGGCGATTCACCTCGACGCGGCGCACGCGCCGGGCATCCTGGACGAGCCCGTGGCGCAGCTGGGGGCGGACTTCTGGGTCGGCAACCTCCACAAGTGGGCGTTCGCGCCGCGCGGGACGGCGCTGCTGAGCGTCGCGCCGGCGTGGCGGGAGCGGATCCGGCCGCTGGTGCTGTCGTGGTCGGAGGGCGCGGGGTTCCCGGGCAACCTGGAGTGGGTGGGGGCGCACGACTACACGCCGTGGCTGGCCGCGCCCACCGGGCTGTTCGTGCTGCGGTCTCTGGGCGTGGAGACGGTGCGGCGGCACAACGCGGCGCTGGCGGAGTACGGGCAGCGGGTCGTGGCCGGCGCGCTCGGGGCCGAGGTGCCGGCCACGACCGGGCTGCCGATGGCGGTGGTGCCGCTGGCCCCGGCCGTGTCCGGCGAGCCCCGCGCGGTCGCGGCGCTGCGCCGCCGGATCGCGGACGAGCTGGGCGCCGAGGTCGGGCTCACCGGGTGGCGCGGCCGCGCGCTGCTGCGGCTGTCGGCGCAGGTGTACAACCGCCCCGAGGACTATCAGCGCCTCGCCGAAGGCCTGCCCAAGCTGCTCACGCGCTAGGTGACTGGTGCTAAACGCGGGCTGATTGGTGACGCCGGTCAGCCCGCGTTTGTTGTTGGGGCGAGGTCGGGTTCGGGAGGTGCGCGC
>NZ_JBFAZW010000163.1:0-18302 GCF_040682015.1 Dactylosporangium sp. NPDC051485 | reverse complement strand
GGCTGCTGCAGCAGGCCCGCGACGCGGCGGCCCGGCCGGGGGCGAGCGCCGAGGAGGTGCTGTGGGCGGTCTGGCAGGCCAGCGGCCTGGCCGAGCGCTGGTCGGCGCTGAGCGCCCGCGGCGGGCACCGGGGCGCGGCGGCCGACCGGGACCTCGACGCGGTCGTGTCGCTCTTCGACGCGGCGGCCCGGTTCACCGACCGGCTGCCCGGCGCCGGGCCCGACGTCTTCCTCGACCACGTCGAGGGCCAGGACCTGCCGGCCGACAACCTGGCCCCCTCGGCCGACCGGGGCGACGCGGTGCGCATCCTCACCGCGCACGCGGCCAAGGGGCTGGAGTGGGACGTCGTGGCCGTGGCCGGGGTGCAGGAGGGGGTCTGGCCCGACCTGCGGCTGCGCGGCAGCGTGCTCGGCTCCGAGCTACTGGTCGAGGTGCTGGCCGGGCGGAGCATGGAGACCGTCGGGCGGCTCACCACGCTGCTGGACGAGGAGCGGCGGCTGTTCTACATGGCCGTGAGCCGGGCCCGGGAGCAGGTGATCGTCACCGCGGTGGCCTCCGGCGACGGCGAGGAGCAGCCGAGCCGGTTCCTGACCGAGCTGGCCTCGGACGCCGAGCTGGAGGAGGAGGCGTACTTCGAGCCGCCCCGCCCGCTGACCCTGCCGACCCTGGTGGCCGAGCTGCGGGTGGCGCTCATCGACCCCGACGCGCCCGACGAGCGCCGGGCCGCGGCCGCCGGGCTGCTGGCCCGCCTGGCCGCCGAGGGGGTGCCCGGGGCCGACCCGGACGGCTGGTGGGGGCTTCCGGCGCTGTCCGACGATCGGCCGCTGGTCGACCCGGGGGAGGCGGTGCAGGTCACGCCGTCGACCGTGGAGAGCGTCGAGCGGTGCAGCCTGCGCTGGCTGCTGGAGCGCCACGGCGGGTCGCTGACCCCGTCGCCGGAGCAGTCCATCGGCAACCTCGTGCACGCCGCGGCGATGCTGGCCGCGGACGCCAGCGCCGACCGGGCGCAGCTGGTGGCGTACGTCGCCGACCGCTTCGACGCGATCGAGCTCTCCGCGCGCTGGCTGGCCGGCCGGGAGCGGGACCGGGCCGAGCTGATGCTGGACAAGCTCATCGGCTGGCTGGCCGGCAACCCGCGCCGGCTGGTCGCGATCGAGCAGGACTTCCTCGTCGAACTGGCCGACCCGGAGGCGCCGGTCGAGATCAAGGGGCGGGTCGACCGGTTGGAGCTGGACGAGCAGGGCCGGCTCGTGGTCGTGGACCTCAAGACCGGCAAGTCCATCCCGGCCAACGCCAACCTGGCCGAGCACCCGCAGCTGGCCGCGTACCAGGCGGCGATCGAGCTGGGCGCGTTCGAGGAGTCCACGGTGCCGGGCGGGGCCACCCTGGTGCAGCTGGGCGGGGAGACCAACAGCGCCCGCGAGCAGGTGCAGCCGCCGCTGGGCGAGGCCGACGACCCGAACTGGGCGCAGGCGCTCGTGCGGCGCACCGCGCAGACCATGGCGGCGTCGACCTTCTCGGCCGTCGTGAACAACAAGTGCCGGGTCTGCCCCGTGAAGACCTCGTGCCCGGTGTCGGGTAAAGGCCGCCACGTCACATGACCCCACTGGAGCTCGCCAAGCTGCTCAGGCTGCCCGCGCCCACGCCGCAGCAGGCCAAGGTGATCGCCGCGCCGGTCGGGCCGCTGCTGGTCGTGGCCGGCGCCGGCTCGGGCAAGACCGAGACGATGGCCGCCCGGGTGGTGTGGCTGGTCGCCAACGGCCACGCCCGCCCCGAGCAGATCCTCGGCCTCACGTTCACCCGCAAGGCGGCCGGCGAGCTGTCGCACCGCATCCGCCAGCGGCTCGGGCAGCTGGTGCGCCGGCTCGGCCGCGACGACCTCATCGCGGGCGAGCCGACGGTCGCCACGTACCACTCCTACGCCGCCCGGGTCGTGCGCGAGCACGGCGTGCGGGCCGGCTTCGAGCCGTCGACCCGCCTGCTCACCGAGGCCGCCTGCTGGCAGCTGGCCGACGCCGTGGTGCGCGCCTACGACGGCGACATGACCGCGGTCTCGGCGGCGCCGTCCACCGTCGTCGACGCCGTGCTCCACCTGGCCGGCGACCTCGCCGAGCACCTGCGCGAGCCCGCCGACGTCGCCGCCTGGACCGGCCGGTTCTTCGCCGAGGTGGGCGCCAAGACGGGCAAGATGGCCAAGCCGGTGCGCGACGTGCTGGCCCGCCAGCAGGCCCGGCTCCAGCTGTTGCCGCTGATCCGGCAGTACACCGAGAAAAAGGCCCTGCTGGAAGCCATGGACTTCGGCGACCAGCTCTCCAGGGCGGCCCGGGTGGCCGTGGCCCACGACGAGGTGGGGCAGGTCGAGCGGGACCGGTTCCGGGTCGTACTGCTGGACGAGTACCAGGACACCTCCCACGCCCAGGTGGTGCTGCTGCGCGCCCTCTTCGGCGACGGCCACCCGGTCACCGCGGTCGGCGACCCCTGCCAGTCCATCTACGGCTGGCGCGGCGCGTCGGCCGGCAGCCTCGAGCGCTTCCCGGCGGAGTTCCCGGCGGCCGGCGGCGCGCCCGCCCCGCTGCTGTCGCTCACCACCAGCTGGCGCAACCGGCCCGAGATCCTCGACGTCGCCAACACCCTGTCCGCCCCGCTGCGCAGCCACGGCGCCCAGGTCGCCGAGCTCGCCCCGGCCGACGTGCTGGCCGAGCCGGCCTCCACCGCCACCGTGCACTGCGCGCTGCTCGACACCTACACCGAGGAGGCGGCCTGGATCGCCGACCGGGTGCTCGCCTCGTGGCGGCGGGCGGCGAAGGTCGACCCCGACACGTTCGCCCTCGACATCCCGGTCGAGGACCGCCCGTCGACCGCGGTGCTCGTGCGCACCCGGGCCCAGATCCCGGCGCTGGAGAATGCGCTGCGCTCCCGCGGCCTGCCGGTCGAGGTGGTCGGCCTCGGCGGCCTGCTGGACACGCCCGAGGTCCGCGACGTGGTCAGCGTCCTGCGGGTGCTGGCCGACCCGGCCGAGGGGGCCGCGCTGCTGCGCATCCTGACCGGCCCGCGCTGGCGGATCGGCCCGCGCGACCTCGTCGCCCTCTACCGCCGGGCCCGTGCGCTGGCCGCCGCCCGCCGCCACGGCGACGCCGGGGCCGAGCCGGAGCTGGCCGACCGCCTCGACGAGGCGGTGCTGGTGGAGGCGCTGGACGACCTGGGGGAGCCGGAGCTGTACTCCGCCGAGGGCCACCACCGCTTCGCCCGCCTCGGCGACGAGCTGCGCGCCCTGCGCCGCCGCCTCGACCAGCCGCTGCCCGACCTCGTCGCCGACATCGAGCGGGTCACCGGCCTCGACGTCGAGGTCGCGGCCCGGCACGGCGACGCCGGCCTGGCCCGCGGCCACCTCGACGCGTTCAGCAACATCGCGGCCCGCTTCGCCGCCGAGTCGGAGGGCGCGACGCTGAGCGCGTTCCTGGCCTTCCTGGCCGCGGCCGAGAACGAGGAGCGCGGCCTGGCCCCCGGCGAGGTCGAGGTGGTCGGCGGCGCGGTGCAGATCCTCACCGCGCACGCGGCCAAGGGCCTGGAGTGGGACGTCGTGGCCGTGGCGGGCCTGTGCGTGGACGTCTTCCCGGGCGCCAGCAACGCCGGCGACCACTGGCTGCGCGGCCTGGGCGTGCTGCCCTTCGCGCTGCGCGGCGACCACGCCGGCCTGCCCGCCCTGGACCTCTCCGCCGTCGCCGACGTCAAGGGGGTGGTCGCCGCCCTGGAGACGTTCACCCGCGACTGGCGCGAGCACGACATCCGGGAGGAGCGGCGGCTGGCCTACGTCGCCGTCACCCGCCCCCGCCGGCTGCTGCTGGCCAGCGGCTTCTGGTGGGGCGAGGGCGTGAAGCGCTCCCGCGGCCCGTCGGTGTTCCTGGAGGAGATCCGCGAGCGCTGCCTGGCCGGCGCCGGCCAGGTCGACGAGTGGGCCCCCCAGCCGCAGGCCGACGCGCAGAACCCGACCGCCGTGGACGTGCCCAGCGCGAGCTGGCCGGCCGACCCGCTGGGCCCCCGCCGCCCGCTGCTGGAGTCCGCGGCGGCGCAGGTCCGGGCCGCCTCGGAAGCCGTCGACACCCAGGATCCGCTGGCCCAGCGCTGGGCCGACGAGACCGAGCTGCTCCTGGCCGAGCGCGCCCGGCTGGCCCCGCGCGCCGGCGCCGCCGTGGACGTGTCCCTGCCCGGCCACCTCTCCGTCTCCCAGCTCGTCGCGCTGCGCCGGGACCCGCAGCGGCTGGCCCGCTCGCTGCGCCGCCCCCTGCCGGCCCGCCCGGACCCGTACGCGCGCCGCGGCACCGCCTTCCACCACTGGCTGGAGCAGCGCTTCCAGGCCGAGCGCCTGCTCGACCTCGACGAACTGCCGGGCGCGGCCGACGAGGGCGCCGCCCCGGATGCTGCCCTGGGCGAGCTGCAGGCCCGCTTCCTCGCCAGCGAGTGGGCCGACCGGGTCCCGCTGGACGTGGAGGTCCCCTTCGCCTCCGTCATCGCCGGCGTGGTGGTCCGCGGCCGGATGGACGCCGTCTACCGGCACCGCAACGGCCGCTACGACGTCGTGGACTGGAAGACCGGCGCCCGCCCGGGCGGCGCCGACGCCACCGCGGCCGCCGTCCAGCTGGCCGCCTACCGCCTCGCCTGGGCCGAGCTGCGCGGCGTCCCCCTGCGCCGGGTCGGCGCCGCCTTCTTCTACGTCCGAAGCGGCGAGACCGTCCGCCCGACCGACCTGCTGGACGAACAAGGCCTCTTGGCCCTGATCACCGCGCTCCCGTCCGCCTGACCTGGCGTACGTTGTGCGTACAATGGCGATGTGACCGGGAAGGCGGAGCGCCTGCACCTGCGGCTCGACCCGCAGCAGAAGGCGCTGCTGGAGGCCGCGAGCGCGGCGGCCGGCAGCAGCCTGTCGATGTTCGTGCTCACCGCCGCCACCGAGGCGGCGGCCGACGTCCTGGCCGACCGCAGGGTGTTCCTGCTTGACGAGGCCGGGTGGCGGGTCTTCGACGAGACACTGGCCGCGCCGGCGAAGGACGTGGCCGGCCTGCAGGAGCTCATGCGGACGCCCACGCTCCTGGATGAAGCGGAGCCGGGCGCATGACGGAGGGCCCGAGACTTCGCCCGGTCGAGCCGTTGACCTCGCAGCACCGGCTCGACGGGTTCGACTGCGGCTCGCCCGCCCAGTCCGACTGGCTGGTCAGGCACGCCCTGCAGGCGCACCAAGCCGGCCTCTCGCGGGTCTATGTGTGCCGCGCCGCCGGCGAAGGGTGCGTGGCCGGCTATTACGCCCTCGCCGCCGGCAGTGTGGCCCCGGCCGACGCCTCGCCGCGCCTCACTCGCGGCCGCGGCGCCGGGCGCTATCACCAGCCGGTCGTCATCCTGACCAGGCTCGGCGTCGATCGGTCCTGGCAGGGGATGGGGCTCGGCCGGGCGCTGGTGGTTGACGCCCTGCGGCGGACCGTGGCGGCGGCCGAGACGGTCGGCGTCCGGGCGCTGCTCATCCACTGCGAGAACGAGGCCGCCCGCGACTTCTACCTCCGGCTCGCGAAGTTCGATCCGTCGCCGACCGATCCCCTGCATCTCCTGCTGCTGATGAAGGACCTTCGGCGCGCGCTGGGCTCCTGAGGTACCCCCGAAGCTCAATGAATTGGCAAGGTTCCGACAGCTGGGTGTCGCCGGAACCGAATCCTCGCCGAAGCTGTCCAAGGGAGCATGCGAGGGGAAGTACCCAGGATGCAGGCGTCGCAGGTTCGTGAGGTTGCCGTGGTCGTCGGGGTTGCCACCGCCGGTGTGGTGACCGTCGCGCTCATCGTGCTCGGGCCCGTCGCCTGGGCCGAGGGGCCGCGGTATCAGCAGGTCACCCAGCTGCACCCGCCGGCGCAGGCGCAACCCTGAGATAACCATGACCGGGGGCTGCTGGCCACGGTCGCATCCTGGCTGCAACACTTGGGCGTGAGATGACCGAGCAGCGTTCGCCCTGGGCCGAGCCGGACACGCACACCGTGATCGAACCGGTGCCGCCCGCGTCCACGGCACCGATCGCGGGCCCGGCCCAGCCGTTCGACGGCCGGCCGGGCGGTTCTGCGCGCGTCGCGCCGCAATATGCCTCGGGGCGGGTCTCCCGGCTCGGCGCCCCGCCGCCGCCCCCGCCGCCCGACGTGCCCTCCGGCGGGCGGGACCGCGACGACGACGACCCGGTCAAGCGCAACCAGCGGATCCTCAAGTGGCTCGGCGGGGGCGCGATCCTCGTCGTGGCCGTCGGGCTCATCGTGATCCTGGTGTCGGTGCTCACCAACAACGCCACTACGCCGGGCGGGCTGTTCGACCGGCACGCCGAGGCGCCCAGCGACACCCGGCCCGAGCTGGCCCGGCGCTGCCCACCGCCGAGCATCCCGCCCGACAACCCCAACAACGGGGGCGGGGCCGAGGTCCCGCCGGGGCCGCGCACCACGGACAGCGAGTCCGGAATCAGTTACAAGGAGTACGGCGCGCCCTGGCGGCCACTGCTGCAGAACTGGCGCGACCAGGGTGAGCTGAGGATCACCTACCGGCAGGGGCAGGACTTCGTCACCGAGCCGAACTACGACGGCGCCGGCCACGACTACCACGCCACCATCCTCTCCGGGCACGTGCCGGCCGCTGTCAACGACGGCATGGTGCTCGACCTGCACTGCGTCGGCGACCAGATCGCGGCCGACGTGCGGATCAGCTTCTACCCGAAGGGCAACCAGCTCGAGCAGCTCGAGGCCAAGGACCTCACGCTCGGCGGGCGCCCGGCCCGGCTGCTGAAGTTCCGGCTGCACTTCTCCGAGGCCGGGCTCACCGCGAAGAGCGAGCTGGTCTCGATCGCGCTGGTGGACCTGGGCAAGCCGGAGGCGGCGATCCTGTACGTCTCGATCCCGGACACGCACCGGCAGTACGACTACGTGGCCGACGAGGCACCGGAGAGTATCCGCCCCGTGTAGATCCACCTGCGTGAGTGGCGCCACTTGCGTCGATCCGGCACGCTATCGCGCATGAAGCAGCGGCTGGCGGCGATGGCCGTCGGACTCGTCGCGGCGGCCGGGCCCGTCCTCCTCCCGGCGAGCCCGGCGCGGGCCGATGTCATCCGCGACGACGAGTGGCATCTGCGGTACCTCGCCGTCGCCGAGGCCAACCGGCAGACCCGCGGCGAGGGCGTCACCGTGGCGATCGTCGACCGCGGCGTCGACGCCACCCACGAGGACCTGACCGGCTCCGTGCTCGACCCGGTGTACGTGCGGGGCACGGACCAGAGGGTCGCCGACCCGGACGGCCACGGCACCGCGCTCGCCGGGGCGATCGCAGGCCACGGGCACGGCGACGACCAGGGCGCCGGTGTGCTCGGCGTGGCACCCGGGGTGAAGGTGCTGCCGGTCGTCGTCGACACGCCGATCGACCGGGCGCCGAGCGCCGACGAGCTGGCCGACGGCGTCGAGCTGGCGGTCGAGCAGAAGGCCCGGGTGATCGTGGTCGGGTACTCCGTCGCCGGCAGCGACCGCCTCGCCGAGGCGATCCGGGCCGCCCGCGCCGCCGACGCGATGGTGGTGGCCGCCGACGGCGACCAGCCCAGCCGCGACTTCGAGCCCTACCCGGCCGCCTACGAGGGCGTGCTGGCCGCCGTGCCGCTGAGCCGGGCCGGTGACGTGCGGGTGCGGTCCACCAGCGGGCGCCGCCTCGGCCTGGGTGTGCCCGGCTTCCAGATCATGACCACGAACACCGGCAACCGCTACCGGGTGGACGACGGCAGCGCCTCGCCGGGCCTGCTCGCCGGGGCCGTCGCCCTGGTGCGGGCCGCCTATCCGGACGCGACGTCGGCGCAGATCGTGCGCCGGCTGACGCTGACCGCGATCGATGCGGGGGCGAAGGGGATCGACCCGGAGTACGGCCTGGGTCGCCTCGACCTGGTCCAGGCCCTCACCCGGCGGCTGCCGGAACCCTCGCCCTCACCCTCGCCGAGCCGGACCCCGGCGGGCGTGTCGCAGGCCGCCGCGCCGGTGGCCGGGCCCCCTCCGCCGCCCCGCTCGCGGGGCGGGTACGGGTGGCTGCTGGGGCTGCCGCTGCTCGCCGTGGTGCTCGTCCTGGCCGGCTACGCGGCCGCCGCGGAACGCCGGATCCGAATTTCGGGCCGGGACGAAGTAGATTCGGTGAGTGTCCAGTCGTAGCCCCGGTGTGCGGATCCCGGCCTCAAAGTATCCCGTCGAGCGATTCACCCTGCCCAACGGCCTGCGGGTGGTGCTGACCCCAGACCGCGCCGCCCCCGTGGTCGGCGTGGCGGTGGCCTACGACGTCGGCATCAGATCGGAGCCGCAGGGCCGGACCGGCTTCGCCCACCTGTTCGAGCACCTGATGTTCCAGGGCTCGGAGAACCTGGAGAAGCTCGCCCACTTCCGCCACGTGCAGGGCTCGGGCGGCACCTTCAACGGGTCGACGCACTTCGATTACACGGACTACTACGAGACCCTGCCCTCCAACGCGCTCGAGCGGGCGCTGTTCCTCGAGGCCGACCGCATGCGCGCGCCCCGGCTGACCGAGGAGAACCTCCGCAACCAGATCGACGTGGTGAAGGAGGAGATCCGGGTCAACGTGCTCAACCGGCCCTATGGCGGGTTCCCCTGGCTGCGCCTGCCCCCGGTCATGTTCGACACGTTCGCCAACGCCCACGACGGCTACGGCTCCTTCGAGG
This sequence comes from Dactylosporangium sp. NPDC051485, assembly GCF_040682015.1. Taxonomy (NCBI): domain Bacteria; kingdom Bacillati; phylum Actinomycetota; class Actinomycetes; order Micromonosporales; family Micromonosporaceae; genus Dactylosporangium; species Dactylosporangium sp. NPDC051485. Next base: position 9,586 of record NZ_JBFAZW010000163.1, on the reverse strand, counting down.
ACCTCGAGTCGGCGACCGTGGCCGACGCCGCCGACTTCTTCGACCGGTACTACGCCTGCGGCAACGCCGTGCTGGCGGTCGCCGGCGACTTCGACGTGGCCACCGCCACCGAACTGGTCGAGCGCCACTTCGGTGACGTGCCGGCCCGCCCGGCGCCGCAGCGTCCCGACTTCTCCGAGCCCGACCTGACGGCGGAGCGCCGCTCCACCTACGAGGACCGGCTGGCCCCGCTGCCCGCCGTCGCGGCCGCCTGGCGGGTGCCCGACCCGATCTCCGACCTGGACGGCTACCTGCCCTACGTGGTGCTCGCCGAGGTGCTCACCGACGGCGACGCCTCCCGGCTGGTGGAGCGGCTGGTGCTGCGCGACCGGTCGGCGACCAGCGTGGGCGGCTACATCGGCTTCATGGGCGAGCCCTTCGCGGTGCGCGACCCAACCGCCCTGGTGCTGCAGGCCCACCTCCCCCCGGGCGGGGACGTGGACAAGGTGCTGCGCAGCGTCGAGGAGGAGTGCGCCCGCATCGCCTCCGACGGTCTGGCCGCCGACGAGCTCAGCCGGACCCAGGCCCGCATGGCCACGCACCTGCTCCGCGACACCGACGCGGTGCTGGGCCGGGCCCTGCAGATGGCGCTGCTGGAGCAGCAGCGCGGCGAGCCGGAGCTGCTCAACCGGCTGCACACCCTGATCGGTGAGGTCACCGAGGAGCAGATCGTCGCGGCCGCCGGGCAGCTCGTGCCCGCCCGCCGGGCCGCGGTCGAGGTTATCGCCGGAGGAGCCAAGTGACTGTGACCACCCCGCCGCGGGCCCTGCCGGTGCTCGGGCCCAACCGCCCGATGGCCCTGCCGACCACCGTCGAGCACACGCTGGACAACGGCCTGACCGTGATCGCGCTGCGGCGCTCGTCGGTGCCGCTGGTGGAAGTACGACTGCGGATCCCGTTCGCGCAGGCGAACCTCGCGCGGGCCGCGCTGCTCACCCAGACCGTGCTGTCCGGCACGTCCACCATGTCGACCGTGGACATCGCCGCCGAGCTGCAGAAGGTCGGCGGCGGGCTGTCCGCCGGCGCCGACCCGGACCGCCTGCTGATCTCCGGCAACGCCCTCGTCGACGGCCTCGACCGGCTGCTGGACCTGCTCGGCGAGGTGCTCACCGACGCCGCCTACCCGGGCGAGGAGGTCGAGACCGAGCGGGCCCGCCTGGTCGACCGGATCCGGGTGGCCCAGAGCCAGCCGAGCCACCTGGCCCGGGTCGCGCTGCTCAAGCGGATGTACGGCGCCCACCCGTACGCCGTGCAGACCCCCTCGCCGGAGCAGGTCGAGGCGGTCGGGCCGGACGCGCTGCGGGTCCTGCACGGCGAGCGGCTGCACCCGGCCGGCGCCACCCTCGTCATCGTCGGCGACCTGGAGCCGGAGCAGGCGATCGCCGCGGCCCAGCGGATGCTGGGCAAGTGGGATGGCGGCGGCGTCGTCGCCGAGCTGCCGCCCGCCCCGGCGCTGGAGCCCGGCCCGCTCACCCTGGTCGACCGGCCCGACTCGGTGCAGTCCTCGCTGCGCCTGGCCCTGCCGGCGGTGCCGCGCAAGCACCCCGACCACGCGGCCCTGCAGCTGGCCAACCTGGTCTTCGGCGGCTACTTCTCCTCCCGCTGGGTGGAGAACATCCGCGAGGACAAGGGGTACACGTACGGCCCCCACTCGCTCGTCGAGCACGCCGTCGCCGGCTCCGCGCTGGTGCTCTCGGCCGAGGTGGCGACGGAGGTGACCGCCCCGGCGCTGCTGGAGACCCTCTACGAGCTCGGGCGCATCGCCAGCCTGCCGCCGAAGGACGAGGAGCTGGAGCAGGCCCGGCAGTACGCGCTCGGCACCCTCCAGCTGGGCATGTCCACGCAGGCCGGGCTGGCCGGCCTGGTCTCCACCTACGCGGGCTTCGGGCTGCGCCTGGACTTCCTGGCCGAGCACGCCCAGCGCCTCGCCCGGGCGAGCAAGGAGGACGTGGCGGCGGCCGCGGCGAAGTACCTCGCCCCGTCCCGTGCCGCCGCGGTCGTCCTCGGCGACGCCGCGAAGGTCGAGTCCTCGCTGGCCGGGCTGCTGCCGGTCGTGCGGGCCGAGGGGTCATGAGCTCGAGCCCTCCGTTCGCTTCGGGGCCGCTCGACCGGGCGGCCCACCGCCGCACCGACGAGGCATGGCTGAAAGAGGCCTGGTCCCGCGCCCGGGTCGTGGTCGTCGACGACGGCCACGTCCTGGTCCGCGAGGGCGAGCCGCCGCAGCTCGTGCTGATCGACCCGGCCGAGGCGCCCGAGGGGGAGCGGTTCTTCCTCGGCGAGGAGGAGGACGGCACGGTGTACTTCGCCGTCGCCGCCGACGTCACCGCGCCCGAGGGCACGCAGCGGGTCAACCTGCGCCAGGTCGGGCACGCGCTGCCCGACCTGGCCGCCGGGCTCTTCATCACCGCGGTCGCGCTGGCCAACTGGCACTCCCGGCACCCGTACAGCCCGCTGAGCGGCAAGCTGACGGTCACCGCGCAGGCCGGCTGGGTGCGCACGACCGAGGACGGCGAGGAGACGCTCTGGCCGCGCACCGACCCCGCCGTGATCATGCTCGTGCACGACGGCGTGGCCGGCCCCGACGGGCGCTGCCTGCTCGGCTTCAACGCCCAGTGGAAGGCGCTCGGCACCACCGTGCCGCGCTTCTCCACCCTCGCCGGGTTCGTCGAGCCCGGCGAGTCGGCCGAGATGGCGGTCGCCCGCGAGGTGCTGGAGGAGGTCGGGGTCAAGGTCGGCGAGGTCACCTACGTGGCCAGCCAGCCGTGGCCCTTCCCCGGCTCGCTCATGCTCGGCTTCCACGCGCGGGCCGCGGCCGGCGCGGCGATCACCGTCGACGTCGAGGAGATCGCCGAGGCCCGCTGGCTGACCCGCGCCGAGGTCGCCGAGGTGCTGGAGGGCCGCTCGAGCGAGTTCGGGCTGCCGTTCCCGGCGTCGATCGCCCACTTCCTCATCACGAAGTGGTTGTACGCCTGAGCGCCTCCGCGTGCCAGGCCGCGCACCACCGGTCGAGCACGGCACCGGCCGCGGCCGGCTCGACCTCGCGCAGCTCGTCGTCGATGCGCAGGCTCACGAAGGCGTTGGTCGGGTGCCACCCGAGGTCGCGCCAGACCGCCTCGTCGATCACCCCGCCGGTCGGGGTGACCGTGCGGCGCAGCAGCGACAGCGGTCGCTCCGGCGTCGTGTCCTCGTCGACCCGCACGAAGTAGGTCACCAGCCGGCGCGGGTCGGCGGGCGGCCCGGCCCGCCAGGCCCGCATCGCGTCGGCGGTCAGCCGCTCGTCCGGCTCGGGCGCCGGCGGCCGGTAGGCCTGCGCGCGCATCCAGCCCAGCAGGTCGGGCTCGGGGACCAGGCCGGCGTCGCGTGCCTCGGCGACGAAGCGCTCCGGCCACAGCCAGAGCCCGTCGGTGTGCAGCGTTGCCGGCCCCCGGCCGATCGTGGTGCCACCGGCCAGGTAGTCCGCGATCAGGCGGCGCCGCTCGGGATCGGCCACCCGCGGACGCTCCGGCGCGTTCGGTACCGCGTATAGACGAGCAACCCGCATGGTGGCCGGCCTCCCCAGGCATTCCGGCTTTCGCCAGCCACCGTAACGGATTCAGCAGCGTTCAGCTACCGACGGTTTCCAGGTGCTTCTTGACCTGCACGATCGACGGGTTGGTCAGGGCCGTGCCGTCGTCGAAGCGCAGCGTCGGGACGGTCTGGTTGCCGCCGTTGACGCTCTCCACGAACTTCGCCGCCTCCGGGTCCCGCTCGATGTCGACGACCTGGTACTGGATGCCCTCACGGTCCATCTGGGTCTTGAGGCGGTGGCAGTAGCCGCACCAGGTGGTGGAGTACATGGTCAGCATGGGGTAGAGCCTCCAAAAAGCATCGGCGGGGTCACACACGGCAAACACGCGTAACGTCGTACGCCCCTGGAATGATGTCCAGCTGTGGCGGACTCCTCAGAGATTCTCGCCGGGCTCGACCCGGACCAAGCGGTCGCCGTGACCGCCCCGGCCGGTCCGCTGTGCATCCTGGCCGGCGCCGGCACCGGCAAGACCAGGGCGATCACGCACCGCATCGCCCACCGTGTCCGTTCCGGGCAGGTCCGGGCCCAGCACGTCCTCGCCGTCACGTTCACCGCCCGCGCCGCCGCCGAGATGCGCGAGCGGCTCGGCCGGCTCGGCGCCGACGGGGTGCAGGCCCGCACCTTCCACGCCGCCGCCCTGCGCCAGGTGCGCTACTTCGCGCCCCGGCTGTTCTCCGGCCGTGACATGCCCGAGCTGCTCGACAGCAAGGCCCGGCTGGTCGGGGCCGCGGCCACCCGGGCCGGGCTGCGCACCGACCGCGAGGTCGCCCGCGACCTGGCGAGCGAGATCGAGTGGGCCAAGGCGTCGCTGATCGAGCCGGACGACTACGCGGCCGCGGCGGCCAAGGCGCTGCGCGAGCCGCCGTTGGACGCGGCCAAGGTCGCCCAGATCTACGCCCACTACGAGCGGCTCAAGCGGGCCCAGGGCGTGATCGACTTCGAGGACATGATCCGCGCCGCGATCTGGGCCGTCGAGGAGCACCCCGACGTCGCCGAGCAGGTGCGGGCGCAGTATCGCCACTTCGTCGTCGACGAGTATCAGGACGTCAACCCGATGCAGCAGCGGCTGCTCGAGGCCTGGTTGGGTGGGCGCGACGACCTCACCGTGGTCGGCGACGCCAGCCAGACGATCTACTCCTTCACCGGGGCGAGCGCCTCCTACCTGGTCGACTTCAGGCGTCGCCACCCCGCCGCCACGGTGGTCCGGCTGGTGCGCGACTACCGCTCCACCCCGCAGGTCGTCGGCCTGGCCAACGCGGTCATCTCCCGGGCCCGCGGCGACCTGTCCCAGCTGCGCCTCGAGCTCGTTGGGCAGCGCCCGGCCGGCCCGGAGCCGACCGTGCGCGCCTTCGCCGACGAGCCGGAGGAGGCGGCCGCCGTGGCCGCACGCTGCGCCGAGCTCATCGCCGGCGGCACCCCGGCCCGCGAGATCGCCATCCTCTTCCGGGTCAACGCCCAGTCCGAGGTCTACCAGGAGGCGCTGGCCGAGGCCGGGGTGCCCTATGTGCTGCACGGCACCGAGCGCTTCTTCGACCGGGTCGAGGTGCGCGAGGCCATGTTCGCGCTGCGCGCGTATCGCGGGGAGCCGGCCGACGGCCTCGTCCCAACCGTGCACGCCGCGCTGGAGCGGACCGGCTGGCGCCCCGACGCCGCGCCCGCCGGCGGTGCCCAGCGGGAGCGGTGGGAGTCGGTGGCCGCGCTGGTCGCCCTGGCCGAGGGCATGCCCACCCGCTCCCTGGAGGAGTTCCACGCCGAGCTGTCCCGGCGCGCGGCGCTGCAGCACGTGCCGACCGTCGAGGGCGTGACGCTCTCGTCGCTGCACTCGGCGAAGGGCCTCGAGTGGGACGCGGTGTTCCTGGTCGGGCTGGCCGAGGGGACCCTGCCCGTCATCCATGCCAGGACCCCGGGTGCGGTCGAGGAGGAGCGGCGCCTGCTGTACGTCGGGGTGACCCGCGCCCGCCACACCCTCTGGCTGTCGCACGCCTCGGCCCGCACCCCCGGCGGCCGCTCCCGCCGCCCGAGCCGGTTCGTGCCGTCGTCCACCCCGTCCGCGCAGGTCGTGCGCAAGCCCCTCGACAAGGCGGCCGTCGCGGGCCGGGTTCGCCGGGTCATGGCCGTCTCCTGCCGGGTCTGCGGGGCCGGGCTGGTCAACGGGGCCGAGCGCAAGCTCGGCCGGTGCGCCACCTGCCCCTCGGATCTCGACGAGGACCTGCTGGCCCGGCTCGTCGACTGGCGGGCCCGGCTCGCCGCGGTGCAGAAGGTCCCGGCCTTCGTGATTTTCACCGACGTGACCCTGTCGGCCATCGCCGAGCGGCGCCCCGGCCGCCGCGAGGAGCTCGCCGTGATCGCCGGGATCGGGCCGCGCAAGCTGGCGCTCTACGGCGACGACGTGCTCGCCCTCGTCGCCGGCACGTCGGTCGACACCCTCACTGACCAGGCCTGACGGGCTGGACCGCGGCCCGGCTCACCCGGTTGCCGGCCAGCTGGAAATGTGACAAGGACTTTTCCCGGAAATTCGATTGCCCTACCGTGAAGGCACGGCATAGCCTGCGAACACGACGCCGGACGACCGGCGGCGACACACCACGAGTCTGCGGAGAGAAGGTGGCACCCGTGAAGCTCTATTCGACATTGGAGCGGCGGTCGCTGCTGCCTGCCGTCTGCTCGCAAGCCTCGGTGCGTCGTGTCTCGCCGTCCGCGCTGCTGTCGTGGCAGGAGTCTGCCCTTGTCCAGGCACTGGTCCTGGCTCCGGCTGCCTCCGTCCCGGCCGCCTCGCTCCCGGCCGAGGCCGTCCCGGCCACGGTTGTCCCGGCTGCCGTCGGCGCTACCGAGCCGGTTCGGGTCGAGGGCGCGGTTCGGGTTACCGAGCCGGGCAGCGACGACCAGGTCCGCACCGGCAAAACCCGTATCAGCACCACCGATGTGATTCAGCTCGATCGTGGGATCCAGGTTCAGGGGACCAATGGGTTCGACGCGAAGCATGGCATGACGGCTCCGAAGCCCAATGGCGGAGTCCGCGGAATACCACCTCGAGGCAGGCCGGTCTAACCAGACCGACTCACCGGCTCACCTCGAGGCCGCGGAACCCGACACCGGGATCCGCGGCCTTATTCATTTGTACCGAACGATCAACCAAACGATCGACAGACAGAAAGGGGTGACCGGGATGAGCCTGGCCTTGGCATCGATCGACGTGCGTGACGCGTCGGCCGTGGACGAGCGTCTCCGTGTTGCTGCGCGAGGCGTCAAGTCCGACCTGCCGTGCCGTACCTTCGACCCGGACCTGTGGTTCGCCGACTCCCCGGCGGAGCTCGAGCTCGCGAAGTCGCTCTGCGTGGAGTGCCCGCTCCGCGCCGAGTGCCTGGCGGGCGCGATCGAGCGCGCCGAGCCCTGGGGCGTCTGGGGTGGCGAGATCTTCGAGCGCGGTGCCGTCGTGCCGCGCAAGCGTCCGCGGGGCCGCCCGCGCAAGGAGGACGTCGCCCGCGACGCCGTCCTGCGGGTCGAGGTCGCCGCTCGCACCAAGGCGGTCACCGCCGGTGTGGCGGCCTGACATGAGCGCACATCGACAGCCAGCCAGCCGAGGGCCGCGCCACGCGCGACCGACCCGGCTCCGTACGACCACGCACACCAATGCCATCAGGAGTCTCGAAATGTCCTTGCAACTACTCCACGAAGCACTATCACGGGCGCGAATGCGTGGGCCTCAGGCTGTCAAGCGCTCTGAGGCTTTCCCGTCCGCCCGTCAGGTCGCCATGCGTGCTCGGCGCGAGCAGGAGTCGTACCTGACCCGATAGTTGCCTTTTGCGGGCCCCCTTCCGCGTGGAGGGGGCCCGCCCCTATTTCTTGCGCCGGTTCTTCTTGGCGGGCGGCTCGGCGAATCCGGGCAGCCAGTCGGTCAGGATCTGCCGATACCCGGCGCGGGCCTCCAGCTGGCACAGCACGCCGATCGATCCCAGCGTGACCCGGTGCACCATCATGTACGAGGGCGGAAGGTTGAGCTGCCGGCTCAGCGCATACGCCGGGCTCTTCGGGTTGGCCAGCCGCCCCGCCTCCGAGCGCAGCCACGCGCGGGTGAACTGGAACTCGTCCTCGGCGAGCGGGTCGAGCATCGGCCGGATGTACCCGAGCACGGCCGCCCCGTCGAACTTGGCGTCGCCCTTGATGAACCCCTCCTGCTGCAGCCCCTCGAGCACCGCCTCGGCGTCTCCCGCGAGCGCCAGCCGGGTCAGCCGCCCGATGACCTCCGGGTGGCCGCCGGGCAGCTGGGCGACGGCGCCGAAGTCGAGCACCCCGAGCCGTCCGTCGGCCAGCAGCCGGTAGTTGCCCGGGTGCGGGTCGGCGTGCAGCATCTCGACCCGGGCCGGCGCCGAGAAGTGCAGCAGCGCCATGAGCTTCCCGGCGCGGTTTCGCTCTTCCTCGGTGCCGCCGGAGATGATCGCCGACAGCGGGGTGCCCTCAACCCACTCGGTCACCAGCACGCGGGGCGACGAGGCGAGCACCGACGGCACGAAGATGTCGGGGTCCGCGTCGAAGGCGGCCGCGAACGCGGTCTGCGAGCGGGCCTCCAGCTCGTAGTCGAGCTCCTCGGTGACCCGGTCGCGGATCTCGGCGACCAGCGGCTTGACGTCCAGGCCGGGCTGGATGGCCTTGAACAGCCCGGCGAAGCGGGCCAGCTGGTTGAGGTCGGAGCGCAGCGCGTCCCCGGCCCCCGGATACTGCACCTTGACCGCCACCGCCCGCCCGTCGGTCCAGACCGCCCGGTGCACCTGCCCGATGCTGGCCGCCGCGGCCGGCTTGTCGTCGAACTCCTTGAACAGCGAGCGCCAGTCCGCCCCGAGCGACTCCTCCAGCACCCTGTGCACGCTGGCGGCCGGTAGCGGCGGCGCGGCCTCCTGCAGCTTGGTGAGCGCGGCCCGATACGGCCCGGCGAGCTCCTCGGGCAGTGCGGCCTCGAAGACGGACAGCGCCTGCCCCATCTTCATCGCGCCGCCCTTGAGCTGCCCGAGCACGCTGAACAGATGCTCGGCGGTGCGCCGCTGCACATCGGCCGACACCACGTCGGCCGCCATCCCGGTGACGCGCTTGCCGAGCCCGAGCGCGGCCCGTCCGGCCAGCCCGAGGGGAAGCGACGCCAGCCGTGCGGTGCGGGCGACTGCGCCCCTGGGGATCTCGGTCACAAGTCATTTTTACCTGGTCTGCGCACTCGGCGACGGCGACGGCAATCACAGCCCTCGCACAGGCCCCGTTTCGTCCCGCCCCACGGCTCAATTTCCGCCGCCCGGCCTGCGCCGCCGGCGGCAGGTGCAGCGGGGGTGGGCGGACCACTCCCGCCGTACCGTCTCGCCGGCCCTCGGTATCTCGACCAGCGCCGCCTCCGTCCGCACCGGATCGCCGTCCAGGTAGGCCAGCACCTCCTCCGCGGCGAAGGCCGCCCCCGCCATCACCGTGGTCACGCTGCACGGCTCGCCTCCGCCCGGCGGGGCCGTGGCCAGCTGCGCGGCCATCACCGGCCAGGCCGGGTCGCGGTCGATGCGGTGCAGGTCCAGGCACGTGCGGCACGGAGAACCCGCCGGCCGCACGAGCGGCCCGACGAGGACCGTGCCCAGCCGCACGGTCAGCTCCAGGCGGGGCAGGGCATGCAGCCGGTAGCCGCGGCGGGCCAGGCCGGGCGGGTGCCGGTCGCCCACGCGGACGAGGAAGTCGACGTTGTCCGCGCGCACCGATGAAACATCCACCCCCGGCGCGATCCGGGCGATCGCCGAGGACGTGGCCAGGGTCCGTGGCTCGGAGACGTCGGACCAGGCGAGGCCGCCCACGGCCACGTCGCCGCGGGTCGCGGGGCCGTCGACCAGCGGGTCCACGTGGCCGACGCCGGCGCCGGCCAGCGCGGTGGCCAGCGGGGCCACCAGCGGGCCCTCGCCGGCGACCACGACCCGCGCGGCGGTGCGGCGGCGCAGGACATCGGCGGGCGTCCGGGCG
>NZ_JBFAZW010000162.1:0-18331 GCF_040682015.1 Dactylosporangium sp. NPDC051485 | reverse complement strand
GCCTCGTCCAGGACGACCCGACCGCTGCCCGGGGCCGGGCATCCGCCCGCCCGCCCGGGGGGCACCCCGCTGCCGGGCGTGGTCCGGCCGCCGAGTGTGCCGCCGGGCGGCCCCGCCGCCGCGCCCGCGCGCGCCGCGCCGCGCACCGGCGGCATCGAGATCGTGGCCGTCGGCTGCTCCACGGGCGGGCCGGACGCGCTCACCGCCGTCGTCCGCGCGCTGCCGGCCAGCCTGCCGGTGCCCGTGGTCGTGGTACAGCACATGCCGCCCGTCTTCACCAAGATGTTCGCCGACCGGCTGGACCGCATCGCCGCGCTCGCGGTGGTGGAGGCGACCGGGGACATGGTGGTGCGGCCGGGGACCGTCTACATCGCGCCGGGGGACTTCCACATGGAGGTGGTCCGCCGCGGCACCGAGGTGGTGACCAAGCTCAACACCGGGCCTCCGGAGAACTTCTGCCGGCCCGCGGTCGACGTGCTGTTCCGTTCGGTCGCGCGCACCTACGGCGGCTCCACGCTGGCGGTCATCCTCACCGGGATGGGCCAGGACGGCAAACGCGGCGCCGAGCAGTTGCGCTCGGCGGGGGCGGAGATCGTGGCGCAGGACGAGGCGACGTCGGTCGTCTGGGGCATGCCGGGCGCGGTCGCGCAGGCGGGTATCGCGCATGCCGTGCTGCCGCTCGGCGAGATCGCGAACCATCTCATCAGCCGTACCGCAGGTGGCCGCGGCGCGAAGTCCATGGAGGCGACCCGATGACCTTGACAGCCCAGGAGTTCGCCTTCATCGCCGGACTCGTTCGGCGCGACGCGGCGATCGTGCTGGAGGCGGGCAAGGAGTACCTTGTCGAGGCCCGGCTGCTGCCGCTGGCCCGCCAGTCAGGGCTGCCGACGGTCTCGGAGTTCGTCAATCGCGCCCAGCAGCGTCCGGAGCCGGAGATCCACGCGAAGATCGTGGACGCGCTCACCACGAACGAGACCTCGTTCTTCCGCGACGGCGAACCGTTCAAGCAACTCGTCGACACGGTGCTGCCGGACCTGCTGGTCAGGCGCTCGGGCGCCCGGACCATCAAGGTGTGGTCGGCCGCCAGCTCCAGCGGGCAGGAGCCCTACACGCTGGCCATGGTGCTGCACGACAGCCTGCCGCCCGGCTGGACCTTCGACATCATCGGCACCGACATCTCCGCCGAGATGCTGACCCGGGCCGAGGCCGGGCTCTACACCCAGCTCGAGGTGAACCGGGGCCTGCCGGCGCCGCTGCTGGTCAAGCATTTCGAGCGCAACGGCGCCCACTGGAAGGTGGCGTCGACGCTGCGCAAGAACGTGTCGTTCCGCCGGCTCAACCTGGCGGCGCCGTTCCCGGCGTTGGGGCCGTTCGACATCGTGTTCATTCGCAACGTGCTTATCTACTTCGATGTCCAGACCAAGCGGACCGTACTGCAGCGCGTCGCGGGGACGCTGCGCCCCGACGGCTGGCTGTTCCTGGGTTCCGCGGAGACCACGATCGGCATCGACGACAGGTACGAGCGGGTGGTCGCCGGGCGGACGTCCGCGTACAAGCTTCGGGCGGCCGGAAGGGCCGCCCCCGCCGTGAGCGCAGTAGGAAAGGGGTGAAGCCGGATGCTCACCATGGTGATCGACGATTCGCGCGCGATGCGCTTGATCCTCAAGCGGATCGTGGCACAGCTGGGCTTCGACGTAGTCGAGGCGGGAAACGGCCAAGAGGCGATGGACTACCTCAAGACCAATGTCCTGGAGGGTGACGGCGAGATCCCCGGTCTCGCGCTCGTCGACTGGAACATGCCCGAGATGAACGGGCTGGAGTTCGTCACGGCGGTCCGCGCGGAGCCGCGGCTGCGCGGGATGACGCTCATGATGGTCACTACGGAGAGCGAGCAGAGCCAGATCGTTCGGGCCCTGGCCTCGGGGGCGCACGAGTACGTGATCAAGCCCTTCACCCCGGACGCCATCATCGACAAGCTGGCGCTGCTCGGCCTCGTCCCGAACGGAGTCGCAGCATGAGCAACCCGACAGAAGAGGACCTGAAGGTCATCGCGGAGCAGGTCTGGTCCTCGTACCTCGACCTGGACGGGGCGAGTCCGCTGGTCCCCTATCCGCCCGAGAAACCGGAGACCGACGTCACCGCGTCGGTCTCCGTCACCGGCGCATGGCGCGGCCACGTGCTGGTGAGCTGCTCGGAGCCGGCCGCGAAGAACGTCGCCGCGGCCCTGCTGGGCATCGACTACGACGACGTCGCCGAGGAGGACGTGGCCGACGCCCTGGGCGAGCTGGCCAACATCATCGGCGGCAACGTCAAGAGCCTGCTGCCCGAGCCGTGTGCCCTCTCGCTGCCGCACGTGCACGTCGACGGCTCCAACGGCCGTTATCCGTCGGTCACCGAGGTGTGCCACCTCGAGGGCTCCTGGATGGCGGAGTCGGTCACCGTCACCGTTCTGGAAAGCACCGCCGATCTCGCTGGAGCACCCGCATGAAGATTCTGATCGCCGACGACAGTCGGGTGATGCGTCAGATCGTGACCCGCACCCTTCGCCAGGCCGGCTACGAGGGGCACGACCTCGTGGAGGCCTGCGACGGGCAGGAGGCCTTCGACAAGGCCGTGGCCGAGAAGCCGGACCTGGTCCTGTCCGACTGGAACATGCCGCACATGACCGGGGTCGAGGTGCTGCGGATGCTGCGCGCCAACGGCAGCCAGGTCCCGTTCGGGTTCGTCACGTCCGAGGGCACGCCGGAGATGCGACAGGCGGCCGAGGACGCCGGCGCGCTCTTCCTCGTCACCAAGCCGTTCACAGCCGACACTTTCAAGGACGCACTCGATCCTATTTTGGGATGATATGAGCTATGTCGCATGTTCTGCCCGTTCCCAAGGCCGTCAGGGATCTCTTTGACGACCTGCTCGGCCGGCCGGTCACGGTGAACCCGGCCGACCCCCTCAAAGCCGCCGACATCCCACGGACCCTGGTCGCCCTCTACACCGACGAACGGCTGCAGCTCATGGCCGTGATCGGCATGGACTTCGAGCTCACCGCCTACGCCGGCGCGGCGATCGGCCTGATCCCGCCGGGCGGGGCGCAGGACTGCATCGAGGACAAAGAGATCTCCAAGATGATCGGCGAGAACGCGATCGAGGTGTGCAACATCCTCGCCGGGCTGATCAACAAGGAGGGGGCGCCACGGGTCAAGCTGCACCAGACGTTCCTGCCCGGTGGCAGGCCGCCGGCGGACGCGGTGAACTACCTGCTGGCCCTGGGCCGGCGGCTCGATCTCAAGGTGGACGTTTCGGGCTACGGCGGCGGCAAGATCTCGATCGCGCTGGCCGGTTGAGGTGAAACTCGGGGGTTGATGCCCGGATTATCCCGTATTGTTCGGGCATCACACCGGTAAGATACGGGTCGCCAACGTTGCGTGGGCGACATCGTGCAAAAAATTGCGTAGTCATGCACTACGCTTGCGGGCATGACTCGACGACTCGCTGAGGTGGCGAAGTACGCCGGCGTGAGCGAGGCGACCGTGAGTCGGGTGCTCAACGGCAAGCCCGGCATCTCTGACGCTACCCGCACGGCGGTCCTCACCGCCCTCGACGTGCTGGGCTACGAGCGGCCAACCAAGCTTCGCGGCGAGCGGGCCCGCCTGGTCGGCCTCGTGCTGCCGGAACTGCAAAACCCGATCTTCCCGGCCTTTGCCGAGGTGGTCGCCGGCGCGCTGTCCAAGCGCGGCTTCACCCCGGTGCTGTGCACCCGGACCGCCGACGGAGTGTCGGAGGCCGACTACGTCGAGATGCTGCTGGACCAGCACGTGTCCGGCATCATCTTCTGTGGCGGCCTCTATCACCAGGCGGCCGCGGAGCACGAGCACTATCACCGCCTGCACGACCGCGGCCTGCCCGCGGTGCTGGTCAACGCGGCCATCGACGACCTCGGCTTCCCCCGGGTGTCGGTCGACGACGGGCACGCGGTGGACCAGGCGTTCAACCACCTCGTCTCGCTGGGGCACAAGCGCATCGGGCTGATCCTCGGCCCGGCCGACCACGCTCCGTCCAACCGCAAGCTGGCCGCCTTCCAGGCGGCCGCCACGGATTCGGGCACGGTGAGCGAGGACGACGTCGAGCGGGTCATCTTCTCGATGGAGGGCGGGCGGGCCGGTGCCACCCGGCTCATCAAGCACGGCGTCACCGGCATCATCTGCGCGTCCGACGTGCAGGCCCTCGGCGCGATCCGGGCCGCCCGCCGGCTCGGCCGCGAGGTGCCCGACGACGTGTCGGTGGTCGGCTTCGACGACTCGCTCTTCATGAACTGCACCGACCCGCCGCTGACCACGGTCCGCCAGCCCATACAGTCGATGGGCCAGGCCGCCGTGACCCTGCTGGTGAGCCAGGTGGCCGGCACGCTCGTGCCGACCGAGGAGATGCTGTTCGAGCCCGAGCTCGTCGTGCGCGGCTCGACCGGCGCCCTGCAGGAGGCGGCGCGGGCCAGCACCGCGGCGTAAAGTACCCCCGTTACCGCAGAGCCCTACGACTCCTACGGGATGTCGTGGGGCTCTTTGCATCGTTTCTACAACGGCTTTTCGGGCCCCCTATGGCCCCCAGTGATCGGCCCCCGGGCCCGGTCACTGCGCGTTTTCGGGCGATTCTGTGCAAGTTGAAGGCTCATGGGAGCGTGCCCGTGCAAATGGCTGCCCGAAGATCATTAAAATTTTGCAACGAGCCATGGACTTCTTGTGCGGCGTGAGCCTAATCTCTTGCCTACGTCGGGGCTGAAACCCTGACGCGATGCGATGGAAACCGATCAGTAACGCGCTTGATGCACCCCCGGCAGTCGACGCCAGGCTGCACTCCCGTGTAAGCGGTCAAGGTTGGACGCCCCGGCCGCCCGCACGGCCTCCTAATCCACGGGTCGGATGTCTTACACACCCCAACAAGGAGCGACGATGAAGTACACACGTACCGCGACGATGGCGGTTGCCATCGTGGGTGCGCTTGCGCTGGGCAGCACGCTCACCGCGTGCAGCTCGAGCGACGACGACAAGAAGCCGGCCGACGCGAACGCCGCCGTCACGCTCGACGTCGTGGGTCTTCTCCCCGGCGCCAAGCCCGAGGCGCTGCAGGCGCTCGCCCAGGAGGTGACGGACTTCCAGAAGGAAAACACGAACATCACGGTCAAGACCCACGACTACGAGTGGAAGGCCACCACGTTCGCGGCCGACCTCGCGGGTGGCACGCTGCCGAAGGTGTTCGAGATCCCCTTCACCGACGCGAAGACGCTGATCGCGAACCAGCAGATCACCGACATGCAGGACCAGGTCAACACGCTGTCGTACGCGGCGAACTTCAACAAGAACCTGCTGCAGTACGGCCAGGGCGACAACGGCCACGTCTACGCCCTCCCGGCGAAGAGCATCTACGCGGTCGGCCTGCACTACAACCGTGACCTGTTCACCCAGGCCGGCCTCGACCCGAACAAGCCGCCGACGACCTGGGACGAGGTCCGCACGGCCGCCAAGGCC
This sequence comes from Dactylosporangium sp. NPDC051485, assembly GCF_040682015.1. Taxonomy (NCBI): domain Bacteria; kingdom Bacillati; phylum Actinomycetota; class Actinomycetes; order Micromonosporales; family Micromonosporaceae; genus Dactylosporangium; species Dactylosporangium sp. NPDC051485. The sequence goes on along the minus strand of NZ_JBFAZW010000162.1, from coordinate 12,815 downwards.
ATCTCGGAGAAGACCGGCCAGGCCGGCTTCGCCCAGATGACCAAGGACGGCACCGGCGGCTGGCAGCTGACCGTCGACACCTACGCCCGCGGCGGGCGCGTGGAGGACGGCAAGAAGGCCACGCTGACCAACGACGCGACCAAGGCCTCGCTGCAGTTCCTCAAGGACCTGCGCTGGACCGACAACTCCATGGGCGCGAACTTCAGCTACGACTGGTCGGGCATCAACCAGGCCTTCGCCGCCGGCAAGCTCGGCATGTACACCTCGGGCCAGGACGTCTACACGAGCCTCGTGCAGACCAACAACATCAACCCGAAGATGTACGGCCTGACGATGATCCCGCTGGGCGGTAGCGGCGCCGGCGTGCTCGGTGGTGGCACCATGGCCGCCGTCTCCAGCAAGGCCAGCGCCAACGAAAAGGCCGCCGCGATCAAGTGGATCGACTTCCACTACCTGCGTAAGTACACCAAGCAGGACGCCGCCGCCAAGAACGCGGAGACCATGGTGGCCAGCAAGCAGCCCGTGGGCACCCCCGAGCTGCCGATCTTCTCGCAGCAGCAGTACGAGACGTACCAGGGCTGGATCAAGTCCTACGTGAACGTCCCGCTGGAGCAGATGACCACCTTCACCACCAAGGTCTTCGACGCCAAGCTCGTCAACGAGCCGGCCATCGCCACCCAGGACGTCTACAAGTCGCTCGACACGGTCGTGCAGGCCGTCCTGACCAACAAGGACGCGAACATCGACCAGCTCCTCACCGACGCGAACACGAAGGCGCAGCGCGCCATCGACGCGGCCGGCTGATCGCTCACCACACCATCAACAACCCGCAAGAAGTAGTGGGCCGCCGGACTACCGGCGGCCCACGCCGGGGGCGTTGCCCCCGAATCCAGGACGAGGAGTGATGTGTCGTGAGCGCTTTGGGCGCCCCGCGGCAGACCGGCGCCGCCCGGGGCAATCACGAGCGAGGGACGGGCGAGCGGGTACGCCGCCGCAGCCCGAAGACCTGGGCGCAGCGTGGTGGACTGAGCTCGGTCCTGTTCGCGCTGCCGCTCCTGCTCATCTTCGGCATCTTCTCCTGGTGGCCGATCGTGCGGTCGGTCATCATGAGTTTCCAGAAGACCAACCTCGTCGGGGATCCGAAGTGGGTCGGCTGGAAGAACTTCGAGTACGTACTGACCGACCCTGATCTGCCAACGGCGATTCGCAACACCCTCTTCTTCGCGCTGCTGGCCCTGGTGATCGGCTTCCCGATCCCGCTCGTGGCCGCGGTGCTCATCAGCTCGGTCCGCCGGCGCAAGGGCCTGTACTCGGCCCTGGCCTACCTCCCCGTGGTGGTACCGCCGGTCGTCGCCGTGCTGCTCTGGAAGTTCTTCTACGACGGCGCCAAGGACGGCGTGTTCAATACGCTGCTGGGCTACGTCGGAATCGGCCCGTACACGTGGCTGTCGAGCCCGTCCCTGGCCATGCCCGCCCTCGTCCTCGAGGCGACGTGGGCCGCGGCCGGCGGGACGGTCATCATCTACCTGGCCGCGCTCATCAGCGTCCCGGACGAGCTGTACGACGCCGCCGAGGTCGACGGTGCCGGCATCTGGCGCAAGATCTGGCACGTGAGCATGCCGCAGCTGCGCGGCGTCCTGCTCATCACGTTCATCCTGCAGATCATCGGTACCGTGCAGGTGTTCCTGGAGCCGTACCTGTTCACCGACGGCGGCCCGGCCAATGCCACGCTGACGATCCTGCTGATGATCTACGACTACGGCTTCGGCCGGTCCCTGGGCGGCAACTACGGCGCGGCGACGGCCCTGTCCGTCATGCTCGCGGGCTTCCTGGCGATCCTGTCGCTGATCTACTTCAAGCTCACGTCCGGCTGGAGCAAGTCATGAGCGGCCGACACATTTCCGAGGGAAAGACGAGCGCCATGACCCTCCCGCAGACCGCCGCCACCGAGCCCACCGACATCGCCGGTGCACCCGGCGCAGTCCGGGTCGCGCGGCCGGTCCGCAAGCGCAAGGCGTCCAACTTCGAGGGCGGCCGCGGCTACGTCTCCGAGCAGGACTGGCGCATCCCCAGCGTCAACTGGACCATGCGAATCCTGCACGGGGTCCTGCTGGTGCTGCTGCTCTTCGTCGGCATCGGGCCGATGCTGCTGCTGGCGAAGTTCGCCGTCACGCCCACGCAGGACATCATCCGCACGCCGCTGGCGATCTTCCCGCACGGCATGCGCTGGGCCAACATCTCCGAGGCCTGGAACGACGTCAAGATCAGCCACTACTTCCTCAACACGATCTGGCTCGCCGCCGGCTCGTGGTTCGTGCAGCTGCTCGTCGCGACCACGGGTGGCTTCGTGCTGTCCGTCCTGCGGCCGGCCTGGGCCAAGTTCGTCAACGGCCTGGTGATCGCGACCCTGTTCGTGCCGAGCGTCGTGCTCCTGGTGCCGCTGTACCTCACGATCCTCAACCCGCCGCTGATCGGCACCTCGCTCGTCAACAACTTCCTGGCCGTCTGGCTGCCGTCCGGCGCGAGCGCGTTCAACGTCGTGATCGTGACGCGGTTCTTCGACGGCCTCCCGCGCGAGGTGTTCGAGGCGGCCAGGGTCGACGGCGCCAGCTCGTTCCGGCTGTTCTGGTCGGTCGTGCTGCCCATGTCCAGGCCGATCCTCGGCGTCGTATCGGTGTTCGCGGCCATCGCGAGCTGGAAAGACTTCCTGTGGCCGATGCTCGTGCTGAAGGATCCGACGAACCAGCCGCTGTCGGTGCGCCTGCCCGCGATCGCGTCGCAGACGGACCTGGGCGTCTTCCTCGCGTCACTCGCGATCTCGACGCTCATCCCGGTCGTGTTCTTCCTGATCTTCCAGCGCATGTTCCTCTCCAGCGCCGGTTTGGGAGGGGCCGTCAAGGGCTGAACACCCTGTTGGCGGTCACCAAAGCGTTCAACACATCCCCACTCAAACTTACAAAGTGCGAGAAAGCAGGTTCCACGTGGCCGACCAGACCCACCAAGCTTGGTGGCGCAGTGCCGCTATCTACCAGGTGTACTTGCGTAGCTTCGCCGACGGCAACGGCGATGGCGTCGGCGACCTGGCAGGCCTGCGTTCCCGCCTGCCCTACCTGGCCGGCCTTGGGATCGACGCGATCTGGATCGTGCCGTGGTACCCCTCGCCGCTGGCCGACGGCGGTTACGACGTCGCAGACTTCCGGGCCATCGACCCGATCTTCGGGACCCTGGCCGAGGCCGAGAAGCTCATCGAGGAGGCCCACGCCGCGGGCATCCGGGTGATCTGCGACATCGTGCCGAACCACTGCTCGGACCAGCACGCCTGGTTCCAGAAGGCGCTGTCCGCGCCGTCCGGGTCGCCGGAGCGGGACCTCTTCTGGTTCCGCAAGGGCCGCGGCGAGCACGGCGAGCTGCCGCCGACCGACCTGCAGTCCATCTTCGGCGGCCCCGCCTGGACCCGGACCGCCGACGGGGAGTGGTACCTGCACCTGTTCGCCTCCGAGCAGCCCGACTTCAACTGGGACCACCCGGCGGTGCGGGCCGAGTTCGAGGACATCCTGCGGTTCTGGCTGGACCGGGGCATCGACGGCATCCGGATCGACTCGGCCGCCGTGCTCATCAAGGACCCGTTGGTCAGCGACACGTACGAGGACAACGACGGCATCCACGAGGTCTACCAGTCGTGGCGGCGCATCGCGGAGACCTACACCCCGTCGCGCGCCCTCATCGGCGAGGTCTGGCTGCCCGACCACGAGGCGTTCGCCCGGTACCTGCGCCCCGACGAGCTGCACACGGCGTTCAACTTCGCCTTCCTGGGCGCGCCGTGGGAGGCCGACAAGCTGCGGTACGAGATCAACATGACCCTCGAGGTGCACGCGCCGGTGGCCGCCCCGGCGACCTGGGTGCTCAGCAACCACGACATCACCCGCGAGGTGACCCGCTTCGGCCGCGAGGTGACCAACTTCGCCTTCGCCGACAAGCGCCGCAACGTGCCGTCCGACCTCGAGCTGGGCACCCGCCGGGCCCGGGCCGCGGCGCTGCTCACCATGTCCCTGCCCGGCGCGTACTACCTCTACCAGGGCGAGGAGCTCGGCCTGGAGGAGGTCGAGGACCTCGACGACGCGCTGCGCGAGGACCCGATGTTCCACCGCTCCGGGGGCGTCGACCCCGGCCGGGACGGCTGCCGCGTGCCGCTGCCCTGGTCGGGGTCCGCGGCGCCGTTCGGCTTCAGTCCGTCCGACGCCACCGGCACGCCGTGGCTGCCGCAGCCGGCGCACTGGGCCGGGCTCTCCGTCGCCGCCCAGCAGGGCGTGCCGGGTTCCTTCCTGCAGCTGTACCGCGACGCGCTGCGCATCCGGCGCGAGGACCCGGCCCTGGGCGACGGGCCGATGCGCTGGCTGGAGTCGGAGCCGCAGGTCCTCGCCTTCGCGCGGGATGACTCATTCGCCAACGTGACCAACCTGGGCACCGAGGCTGCCGTCCTGCCGCCGCACCGGGAGGTGCTGCTCAGCAGCGTGCCGCTGAACGAGGACGGCACGCTGCCGCCCGACGCTTCGGCCTGGATCAGGCTGGCATAGATCACGGGGTTCCAAGACGCCGGGCGGTCGCACAAGTTGGCGGGTGCGACCGTCCGGTCCTAACGCTCTCGGGGTTCGACTCTTAACTGTTAAGGCCTCCGGTCATCGCGAGGGTTAACTGTTAAGGCTCGGTTCAACCTTGAGGGCCCGGCGCGGGTGCGAATAGGTTTCTTCCACAGGAAAAGACTTTGTGGAGGCGACACATGCGTTCCACCCTAACCGTCGCGGCGACATCCCAGCCGTTCCGATGGTGACGCCGGGTATTTCCGGGAACAGAGGCGGGGCGCTGGCCACACCGGCGCCCCGTTGTTCTTCCCTACCGTCAAAGGTGTTGCGATCGACCCTGTCGAAGGTGTTGTGAGCAGCGCGAACTACTCCCAGTCCCACCGCAGTCCATAACGGCCGGGGCCGTAGTCGAGGGCGATCGCGTGGACCGAGTGGCCCACGTCGACCTCCATCGACGTGATCTGTTCGTCCTGGCCGTCCATCTGTTGGTACTGAAATACGGCCCGCGGTAAGGCGGCGGGGTCGAAACAGACCTCGACCACGTATTCGCGGACCGGCAGGCGGAACTTGCGCTCGTACTGGATCGCCAGCGGAAACGGCGGATAATTGTGCAGCGCATGTTCGGTGATCACCGTCTCACCCTTGGCGAGCGGCCGGTCGAACAACAATTCGGCAAGTAACAGGCCGCTCTCCGGGTGCTCCACGACCCGCCCCAGCCGGCAGTTGCGCACCGGCGTGAGCAGCGGCAGCGGGTTGCCCGGGACGTCCAGGCGGATGATCGCCACCCAGCGGTCGGGACCGTCGGCCTCGGCGCGCAGCACCTGCCGTACCAGGAAGGAAACCTCGCCCCGGTCCGGCCCGACGTTGACGCGGTCGTGCTGGCTGAGCCTGGTCAGCCGGGCGTCCCAGCGGGTGTCGATGCCCTGGGCCAGGTCGACGATGAGATCGCGCTCGGACCAGAAGGCGCCCAGCTCCAGGTTCTCGGTGCTCTTGTGCAGGTGCCGCCCGCGCGGCCGCGGCGGCCCGACCAGGGCGGCCAGCGAGCCCGGCTCGACCTCGAGGATCTTCTCCAGCTCGGCCAGCGCGGCCAGCGACTCCCGCCGCTCGGGCCGGCTGCGCCCGGTCTGCCAGTAACTCAGCGTCGCCAGGCTCACCGAGTAGCCCTCCGCACGCAACCGCTCCTGGATGCGCTCCAGCCCCAGACCACGTGCCTGGATTGCGTCCCGTAGAGCGCCAGCGAAGTCGACCATCAGCCCCCCGGGAGCCATCCTCGCGGTCCGGCCCGTGCGCACGCAAGCGCACGTTTGCCTGGAGCCGGAATCGAAGAACCGAACATACATGGGCGGGTGCCGGTACGCCGCGAGTGCCATCTATTACTTGGACGTGGCGACGTTCCAGGACCCCGACGGCGGTGGCATCGGCGACTTTCAGGGCCTCATCAGCCGCCTGGACCATCTGGCCAGGCTCGGCGTGAACTGCCGGTGGCTCAGCCCGGTCCACTGGACGATCCGCGGCTGGGCATCCAGGGCGACTTCGCCGAACTGCTGCACCAGGAATCGCACCGGGGCATCAAGATCATCATCGATCTTGTGGTCAATCACACCTCCGACCTGGTTCCAGTCGAGCCGCATCCACATGCTCTTCGACTTCATGCTCAACGGCCGCCTGGCGCACGCATCGGCGGTCATCGCTTCCGAGGCGTACCGCTGGATCTGGCTCATGCGGGTGACGGCGTAAGGGGGATCTCGGCCGGCCGCACCGGCCGCCCGAAGAGCCAGCCCTGGCCGAGGTCGCAGCCCAGCGCGGCCAGCCGGGCGGCCTGGTCGGCCGTCTCGATCCCCTCGGCGGTGACCGTCATCTGCAGCGTGTGGGCGAGCCGGATGACGGTCTCCACGATCTGCTCGTCGACGTGGTCGCTCTCCAGCTTGCGGATGCCGGCCATGAAGGCGCCGGCCAGCTTCAGCCCGTGCACCGGCAGGTGGCGCAGGTAGGCCAGGTTGGAGTAGCCGATCCCGAAGTCGTCGATGACGATCCGCACGCCCAGGTCGGCGATCGTGCGCAGGGTCTGCACCGGCCGGCCGGTCGACTGCATGAGCACCGTCTCGGTCAGCTCCAGCTGCAGGTTGGCCGGCTCCAGTCCGGAGTCGGCCAGCGCGTGCCGCACGTCGTCGAGCAGCCGCGGGTCGGTGCACTGCCGCGGTGAGACGTTGACGCTCACCAGCAGCGGCGTGCCCGGGTGGCTGCGCTGCCAGGCCGCGGCGGCCAGGCACGACTCGCGCAGCACCCACCGGCCCAGCGGCAGGATCATGCCGGACTGCTCGGCGACCGGGATGAAGGTGTTGGGCGAGACCGTGCCCAGGTCCGGGTGGCGCCAGCGCAGCAGGGCCTCCGCGCCGCGCAGGCGGTTTCCATCCAGCGCCACGAGCGGTTGGTAGACCAGCTCGAACTCGCCGCGCTCGAGCGCGCCGGCGAGGCGTCCGGTGAGGCCGTACCGCAGGAGCTGTTGCGCGTTGCGCTGCTCGTCGAACAGCGCGTAGCGGGCCCGGCCGTCGGCCTTGGCGAGGTAGAGCGTGGCGTCGGCGGCCCGCAGCAGCTCGTCCGGCTCGGCGCCGCGCGCGGCCTGCTCGACGATGCCGATGCTGGCCGACACCGCGAGCTCGTGCCCGTCGAGGAGGACCGGCTTGTTGAGCGCGGCGAGCATCGCCTCGGCCAGCTCGGTCAGCTCGTCGTTGCCCTTGGTGTCGCGCACGACCACGACGAACTCGTCGCCGCCGACCCTGGCCACGAAGTGCCCGGCGTCGAGCACGGTGGAGCGGAGCCGGTCGGCCAGCGCGACGAGCAGCTGGTCGCCGTAGCCGTGCCCGAGCGTGTCGTTGATGGTCTTGAACTCGTCGAGGTCGAGGAAGCACACGCCGATGCGGGTGTCCTCCCCGGCCTCGCGCAGGGCGTCGGCGAGGTGGCGGTACAGCAGCACCCGGTTGGGCAGCCCGGTCAGCGGGTCGTGGTGGGCCTGGTGGTGCAGCTCGCGCTGCAGGCTGTGCTCGGCGTCGGTGAGCGCCCGCGTCCAGGCCCGCCGGATGCGCTCCTGGTCGTCGAGGATCTTCTGCCCGCTGGCCTGTGCGAAGCCGGCGGCGAACCCGCCGATCATCTCGGGCCTGGCCCCCGGCAGCTGGAACAGCAGCCCGATGGAGCGCTGCAGGGCCTCGGGGTTGTTCAGCCCGACGCCGACCAGCGCGGCCCCGGCCGCCGCCCCGGCCTGCGCGTCCCCGCCCCGCAGCGAGGTCGCCTGCTGCTCGAAGAACTTCTGCAGCGCGTCGGCGCCCAGATCGAGGAAGCTGGTCTGCCGCACCGCGGCGACCCACTGGCGGGCGAGGTCCATCAGCGTTGGATCGTCGCCCTCCACAGCATCACCCCCGGCGAAGATTACTGCACCGGGGGCTTTGGAAGAATCGACGCTCAGTGGCGCTCTGCTCCCGGATCCGTGAGCCCGTCCACGAACCGACCCAGGAGCTGGGCGAACGTGGCGCGCTCCCGGGCTGTCCAGCCCGCGGTGGCCCGCGCGAAGCGTGCCTGGCGGGCCCGGTGGACCTGCTCGCACAGCTCCCGGCCGGCCTCGGTGCGCACCAGCAGCGCCCGCCGCCCGTCGCTCTGGTCGGCCTCCCTCCTGACCAGCCCGGCCTCCACCGCCGCCGCCACGAGCTTGCTGGCCCGCGGCTGGGCCACGCCGAGCGCGGCCGCGACGTCGGTCACGGTGACCGGCCGGCGCTGCAATTCCGCGCCCTCGACGGCGTCGACGACGTCGAACAGCGCGGGATCGACGCCGTTGCCGGCCTCGCGGGCCAGCGCCCGCCGCGTCTGTCGCCGCCGGATCGCCACCATGCCGCTCTCGATGGCGGCCATCACCTTGGCGTCCTCGTCCTCGGAGTGCATAATCTTTGTTATCTACATTCCTTCGACATGTACTGGAGTGTGCCATGCGAGCCGAGGAGCGTCCCATCGGGTACTGGCTGCGCGAGCTGGACCGCCGGCTGGAGGCCGCCTTCGCCTCGGCCCTGTCGTCGCGCGCTGTCACCAGGCGGCAGTGGCAGGTGCTGAACGGCCTGGGCCCGTCGGACCCGTTCTGGGGCCCGGGGGAGCGCCCCTATGCGGAGGTGCTCGGGGAGCTGGTCGACCGGGGCTGGGCCCTGCCGGACGGGACGGTCACCCCCGAGGGCTCGGCGGCGCGGGACTCGATCGAGACCGAGGTGCGCGCGATCCGGGGACGCTCGATCGCCGGGCTGTCCGATGAGGAGTACCTGACCACGGTCCGCACCCTGGCGGCCATGGTCGGCAACCTGTCCTGATCTTCGATAAGTCGGGCGCTGGCGCCCGACTTATCGGACTTATACCCCGGCGGGGTATAAGTCCGAATCGTGGTAGTTTCAAGCCCGGCTTCTCAGGCCCGGCCTTTTCGGGCCATCGCGGCGCGGGCGATCGAGGTCAGGGCGTGCGAGGTCAGGCGGCCGTCGCCCAGGCCCAGCTCGATCAGGGCGTCGAACACCCGCTGGTCGCGGTCAGCGGCGCGGACCGCGGCGTCGACGATCCAGCGCCGTTGGCTCAGCGCGGCGGCGGCCCGGGAGTGGCGCAGGTGCCGGCCCAGGCGGGCGCGCAGCGCGGCCCGATAGCGCGCGGCCGGGGTGGCCGTAGTGGCGGCCGCGCCGGCCAGGGCCCCCGAGAGCACCGCGTAGAAGATGCCCTCGCCGGTGAAGGGGTTGATCAGGGAGAGGGCGTCGCCGGCCAGCAGCAGGCGGCCGCCGGCCGGGGGTGGGCGGTGGGTGGACAGCGGCAGGTGATGGGCGCGCAGGCCGGTCGCGGACGCCGTGTCCACGTCCGGCAGGAGCGCGGCCAGGCGGTCCAGGAGGTAGGCCCGGGAGAGCGGGCGGCCGCGCAGCACCTCGCCGTAGCCGATGTTGGCCCGGCCGTCGCCGATGGGGAACGCCCACGCGTAGGCCGGCCATCCGGCCGGGGTGGTGACGATGCGCTGCTCCGGCGGGAGGTCCGGCGCCGGGGCGTAGCCGCGGATGGCCAGGGCCAGGTGGCCCGGGGCGTTCGGTGCGTGCCCGAGCGCCTTGCGGACCAGGGAGTACGCGCCGTCGGCACCCACCACGGCGCCGGCGCGGATCTCGCCGTCCAGCTCCACGTGGGTGCCGCGGTCCTCGACGCGGCGCACCGCGTGCTCGCGCAGGACCGCGCCCGCGGCCACGGCGGCGCTCACCAGCCGATGGTCGAAGACCAGGCGCGGGATCGTGTACGCCGGGCGGGCGTGGCGCCGCGCGACCGCCCCGCCGCCCGGGCCGACCAGCCGGAGGGATGGCACCGGGGCGTACCCGGCGGCGAGGTCCGCCACGCCCAGCCCACGGGCGACGTCGAGGGCGTGCGGGGCGATGCCGTCGCCGCAGGGCTTGTCGCGGGGGAAGGCCTGGCGGTCCAGCAGCAGGACCGTGGCCCCGGCGCGGCGGGCGGCCAGCGCGGCGGCGGCGCCGGCCGGGCCCGCACCCACCACCACGACGTCGTACCGATCGGGACCGGCATCCATGGCCCGAGCCTGCCATCCCGCGGTGACCCGCGCAGCCGGAGGGGCGCGACCGGCGCCGAATTCCCCTCCGTCCGGCTGGGCGGGGGAGGATCGGCCGTTAGCAACGCCCGGGTGTACCGCGGGCTTGGCAGGCCTCGATACCCTCAGGCTCATGCCCTGCCCGCTCTGCTTCTTCCCGGGCAACGCCGCCGCCGCAACGCAGTGTGCCAACTGCGGCTCGCCGTTGACGCCCGCGGCGGGCGCGTACCCGGGATCACCCGTCGCCTACGACGTGACGCCGATCTCGAACCCGGGCGGGGCGGGGCAGCCGCCGCCGCAGTACCCCTCGGGCGGCGTGGGGCAGCCGCCACAGCATCCGTCAGGCGGGGTGGGGCAGCCGCCGCAGTACCCGCCGGGCGCCGTGGGGCAGCCGCCGTCGCAGTACCCGCCGGGCGGCTACCCGCAGGCGGCGTCGCCCGCCGTGTACCCGCCCGGCGTGCCGCAGGTCCCCACCGGCGGGTACCCGCAGGTCCAGCCGCAGTACCCGCCGCAGTACCCGCCGGGCGGGTATCCGCAGCTCCCGCCGGTCTCGGGGGCGCCCTACCCGGTGTCGCCGACGCCGGTCTCGGTGACGCCGATCTCCGGGTCGCCGCAGCCGGGGTACTACCCGCCGCTCAAGCCCTCCCGGTCGCGCGTGCTGCTGTCGCTGACGGTCATCGTCGTCGTGCTGGTCATTGCCAGCACGGTGATCGCGGTGGTACGGCTGACCGGCGGCAACAGCACGCCGCAGGCCGCGACGTCGGGGACGGCGACGGCGACCACGGCGGCCCCGGCGGCCCCGGCGCCCGACGGCGCGCAGCCCAGCCTGACCGCGGACGGCGGCTCCGCGACGGTCACGGCCGGGGATCCGAAGGCGCAGGCGGCCGCGATCGACGCGCTGCTCGACGCCAGCGTCGCCAGCCGGACCAAGCTCAACGCGGCGATCGACCTGGTCGGCAAGTGCACGATGATCGACAAGGCGATCGCGGACATGCAGACCGTGGGCACCGAGCGCCAGTCCCAGGTCGACAATGTCGCGCGCTTCGACCTCTCGGCGATCCCGGAGGGCGAGCAGCTGCGGGGCATGCTCAAGGAGGCGCTGGGCTTCTCCCTCGCCGCCGACCGCAACTTCGTGCCGTGGGGGCAGGCGCAGCAGGCCAGCGGCTGCAGCGGCGGCGGGCAGGACTACTACGACGAGGCGCAGCGGCAGTCGAAGAACGCCAGCGACGCCAAGGGCCGGTTCCTGGGCGTGTGGAACCCGGTGGCGAGCCGCCACGGGCTGCGCAACCGGTCGTCCAACGATATTTAGGGCGCCACTCCGCTGTCCTCGGTCCGGCGCTGCGGGAAGGGCTCGCCGGCTACCGCCTCGGCGCGCAGCGGCTCGCCGCCGCCCGCCGCCGTGGTGCCCTCCGGGGGCGGGTGCTTGGCCGGCTCGTCCTTCTTGCCGTACCCCCGCGTGACCATGCGGAACAGTCCGAGCATGATCGCGGCAACGGGCACGGCGATGAGCAGCCGCAGCAGGGCCGTCTCGGCGTCGAGCTGGTGGGTCACGAAGCCGGCATAGAGTGCGGGCGAGGCGAGCAACAACGCCAGGAACAGCGTCGAGTACCGCGCCATGCCCAGCACGTCAGCCGCCCACCAGGCTCAGCCGCTCGCACAGCATCGCGGCCCACTGGTACGGCGTGGACGGCCGCCCGTCCAGCAGCGCCACCGGGACGCGCAGCGACAGCGGGCTGGCCGGGTCGCCGCTGGAGCCGGTGCCGCGCAGGCAGATGGCGTCCACCCGGCGCAGGCCCTGCAGGTGGTGGGCGACGTCCGAGGTCTTGCGGCTGGCGTCGACGACGACCCACACCGCGACCGGGCGGACCGCCTCGACGATGGCCGCGGCCCAGCTGGACTCGTCCAGCGCCGCCTCGACCGCGACCACGCTCGGCGCGTCGGACTTGCGCAGCTTCTTGGCCCACAGCCGGGCGTCGTGCGCCCCGGTGATGCGCCGCTTGCCGTCGATGCCCGCCGCGGCGGCATTGCGCCCGGCGAACAGGATGTGCTCGCCGTCCAGCCGGTGCGCCTCGGCGACGAACCGGGCGACCTCCACCGCGTGGGTCGACTCGCCCACCACGATCAGGGTCTCGCCGGGGGCGTCGGGGGCCGGCTCGGCGACGGGCAGCGCGGCGAAGGCCTCGACGATCGCGCCGTACGTGTCGTCGGTGGTGGCCCGCACGGCGATGTCGGCCGGCACGCCGAGCGACTGCAGCTGGCGGGCCAGCTGCGACACGTTCGCCGGTTGCTCGGGCCGCTCGGCGCGCTCCGGTCGCGCGGCCCGCTCGGCCTTCTCGGCCATGGCCGCGGCGGCCTCGGCGGCCGCGATCGACGGCGCCGAGGCTTGCTGGGCGTACGCGCCGGCCAGCCGCTCACTCGCGGGAGGCGTGCGTGGCTTCTCCACCGTGGCGGTCGCTTCAACAGGCATTAGGGACTCCTGCCGGGAATCGGTAGGCCGGTACAGGGCCGGCTCGCTTCGGATAGGTCCAGGTGCCGCTTGATCGGCTTGCTCGTGGGGCTCGGCGCCGGGGCCGGGCGGCCCGCCCGTCCAGGGCGGCGGCGGTGGCACCGCCCCCCGCGGGAAGGCCCCGCCGAGCAGCCCG
>NZ_JBFAZW010000161.1:0-18408 GCF_040682015.1 Dactylosporangium sp. NPDC051485 | reverse complement strand
CGCAACCCGGCTGTACACCGCCGACCCCGTCACCCCCGGCTTCGGATACGACACGGCGTTGGGCAACACGTCCTCCAGCCGAGGGCCCCGGCGAGGCGGTCGACCGTGGCCTGCGGTACCTCGGCGGGAACCCTGGCGGGCGAGGACACCAGTGGATGCAGGTCGGCCACCGCGTCGGTGACGTCGCCGCCCAGCCGCAGCAGCGCGGCCTGCCGGGCGGCCACCGCGCGCTCCAGCGCGGCGCGCAGCTGGCCCTGGCCGGGCTGGCCCTTGGCCGAGGTGGCGAACGCGGGCACGCCGGTCAGGCCGTCGGCGTCGAGCAGCCGGCGCAGGTCGGTCACGACCCGCTCGGCGTCGGTCCGGACCAGCCGGTCGGCCTGGTTGAGCACGACCACGGTCACGTCACGGTGGCGCTGGAACTGGGCGAGGTAGCGCTGGTGCACCACGCGGTCGGCGTACTTCTGCGGGTCGAGCACCCACACCACGAGGTCCACCAGGCGCAGGAGCCGGTCGACCTCGACCCGGTGCTGCTCCTCGACCGAGTCGAAGTCGGGCAGGTCGAGCAGGACCAGGCCGCGCAGGGCGGCCTCGTCGTTGCCGTCCAGCGCGCTCTCCCGGGTGAAGCGCCGGTTGGGCGGCACGCCGAGCCAGTCCAGCAGCGGGGTGGCCCCGGCCTGGCCCCAGACGCAGGCGTGCGCGACGCCGGTGGTGGGGCGGCGCACCCCGACCCGGGACAGCTGGAAGCCGGAGATGGCGTTGAACAGGCTGGACTTGCCGCTGCCGGTGGCCCCGGCCAGGGCCACCACCGTGTGCGCGCGGGACAGGGCGAGCCGCTCGCCGGACCGGTCGATCACCGTGCGCGCGGCGACCAGCCGGTCCTCGGGCACGTGCCCCTCGGCGGCCCGCACGAACCGCTGGAGCCCTTCTACCCGCGTGACGAGGTCGTCCACGTCGACCCTCGTGGCCTGACGCGGTACCACCTGCTGCTTGATCTTTTCGACCAGGCTCATTGATCAACCTCGGACCGCGCGTGGTGAATGGTGACACTCAGCGCCCGCAGGCGGGGCGACAGTTCCTCGTCGACGCCGGCTCCTTCCAGCGCGCTGCGGAAGCGGCCGGCCTCCTCGTCGAAGAGATCCGCGACGCGCTCCTCGAGGTCCCGGCGGGCCCGGTCGGCCAGCGAGCGCACCGCCTGGTCGCCGAAGATCGCCTCGAGGACCTTCTGCGCCGCGATCGTGGTGCCGCCGGCCACCACCACCTCGGCCCCGGTCGGGATGAAGGCGGTGGTCGCGAAGACGCTGATCATGACCAGCAGGCCGGTCGCGTTGACCGCGTAGGCGCTGGCCTTGGCGATCACCCGCTTGTCGCCGGCCTCCCGGCGGACCAGGTCGAGCACCGAGCGCTGCCAGTCGCGGATGAGCCGGTCGATGCGGGCGCCAAGGTCGGCCGACGGGCGGACCAGCTCGGGCGCGGTCTCCAGCAGGGCGGCCCCGGCGGGGTGGGACCGCCAGGCGCTGCCGGCCCGCTCGGCGGCGTCGGTGGCCGCCCCTTCTAGCAGCACCCCGAGCCCGGAGCCGAGCGCCTCCTTGAACTGCTCACCCGGGGCGGGCCGACCGGTGAGGGCGGCCACCGCCCGGTCGCGCAGCTTGCCGACCCGGGCCTGCAGGGCGCGCATGATGTCGCCGGTGCCGACCAGCTCCTGCCAGCGGGCCAGCACTTCGCCGCGCAGCAGTGCGCCGTCGTGGATGCCGTGGTCGACCGTTTCGGTGGCCACCCGGTAGGAGGTGTGCACCGCCTCGCCGAGCGCGTTGGCCGCCGCGACCTGGTCCTCGGCCGCCGCGGCGAGAATGACCACGTCGACGGTGAGCGCGTCGATGGCGCCGCCGACGGTCTGGCGCACCACGGCGGCCCGGGCCTCGGCGTCGCGGGCCAGCCGGCCCAGCCAGTCCTGCAGCTGGCCGATCTGCGCCTCGGCGAGCAGGCCCTGGCTGTCCAGGCGGGTCTCCGGCAGGACGAACAGGGGCACCCCGCCGAGGTCGTGCTCGCGCAGCATCTGGGTCAGGTGCGGGCCGATCTCGTCGACCGCGCCGTCGCCGGGCACCCGGTCGAGCACGAGCGCGACGGCGGTCCCGCGGTTGCGGGCGGTGCGCAGCATGCCCCAGGGCACGGCGTCGGCGTACCGGGCGGCGGTGGTGACGAACAACCAGAGGTCGGCCGCGGCCAGCAGCTGCCCGGCCAGCTGCCGGTTGGCGTCGACCACGGAGTCGATGTCGGGCGCGTCGAGCAGGGCCAGGCCCGGGCTCAGCGCCGGGGCGGAGACGACCTGCAGCGAGCGCGGGTCGCCGCTCGGGCCGGACGTGCGGGTCAGCGTGGGCAGCAGGTTGGCCCGGGAGAACCACGACATGTCGGCCGGGTGGCAGACCAGGACGGGGGCGCGGGTCGTCGGGCGCAGCACCCCGGCCGGGCTGACCGGCGTGCGGATCAGGCTGTTGACCAGGGTGGACTTGCCGGCGCCGGTGGAGCCGCCGACGACCACGAGCAGCGGGGCGTCCAGCCGTTCCAGCCGCGGCAGCAGGTAGTCGTCGAGCTGGGCGACCATGCCGGAGGCGACGGTGGCCGCCCGCTCGGCGCTGGGCAGCGGAAGCGTGAACCGGGTCGCCTTCACGTCGTCGCGGAGGCGGACGAGGACCTCCGCGAGCGGCTCCTTCTGGCCATCCGCGGGGCTCGGGCATGCTGGACGAACGGTGGACGGTCCATCCGCCGAAGGGGTTACGACCGTCGACCGGACGGCTGCCGACTCGCCCTGAGTGGTCACGCGTAAAGCGTGCCCGATGCGGCCCTCCAGCGCTACGCCATGCGCGTGACCATCGATGCAACCGAGCGCGAACCTACCCGGGAATCACCCGGGCGCCCGTAAGGTTGCGTCAGCCGGGCTCAAGGTTCCACTTGACGATCGTGAGTCTCGTGGCACTATTGAGTGACAGTCACTCAACTTCGCAGCCGGCGGCCCGCCGCCGACTGCCGCATGGAGGTCAAGCAGCTATGGCACGTGCGGTCGGCATCGACCTCGGAACCACCAACTCGGTGGTCAGTGTCCTGGAGGGCGGCGAGCCCAGCGTCATCGCCAACGCCGAAGGTGCGCGCACGACGCCCTCGATCGTCGCCTTCGCCCGCAACGGCGAGGTCCTCGTCGGTGAGGTCGCCAAGCGGCAGGCCGTCACCAACCCGGACCGAACCATCCGCTCCGTCAAGCGCGAGATGGGCACCAACTGGGCCATCGACATCGACGGCAAGAAGTACACCCCGCAGGAGATCTCCGCGCGGGTGCTCATGAAGCTCAAGCGCGACGCCGAGGCCTACCTCGGCGAGCAGATCACCGACGCGGTCATCACCGTGCCGGCATACTTCAACGACGCGCAGCGCACCGCCACCAAGGAGGCCGGCGAGATCGCCGGGTTCAACGTCCTGCGCATCGTCAACGAGCCCACCGCCGCCGCGCTCGCGTACGGCCTGGACAAGGGCTCCAAGGAGCAGACCGTCCTGGTCTTCGACCTCGGCGGCGGCACCTTCGACGTGTCCGTCCTGGAGCTCGCCGAGGGCGTCGTGGAGGTCAAGTCGACCTCCGGCGACAACCACCTCGGTGGCGACGACTGGGACGAGCGCGTCATCGACCACCTGGTCAAGACCTTCCGCGGCCAGCACGGCATCGACCTGTCGGCCGACAAGATGGCAATGCAGCGGCTGCGCGAGGCGGCCGAGAAGGCCAAGATCGAGCTGTCCGCGGCCACCACGACCTCGATCAACCTGCCGTACATCACCGCCGGCCCCGACGGCCCGCTGCACCTGGACACCCAGCTGTCGCGCTCGGAGTTCCAGCGGATGACGCAGGACCTGCTGGACCGCACCAAGGTGCCGTTCGAGCAGGCGATCAAGGACGCCGGCATCAACGTGTCCAGGCTCGACCACGTCATCCTGGTCGGCGGCTCGACCCGCATGCCGGCCGTGACCGACCTGGTCAAGCAGCTCACCGGCAAGGATCCCAACAAGGGCGTCAACCCGGACGAGGTCGTCGCCGTCGGCGCCGCCCTGCAGGCCGGCGTGCTCAAGGGCGAGGTCAAGGACGTCCTGCTGCTCGATGTCACCCCGCTGTCGCTGGGCATCGAGACCAAGGGCGGCATCATGCACAAGCTGGTCGAGCGCAACACGACCATCCCGACCAAGCGCTCCGAGGTCTACACCACCGCGGACGACAACCAGCCCTCCGTGCTCATCCAGGTCTTCCAGGGCGAGCGGGAGATGGCGGCGTACAACAAGCGCCTCGGCACCTTCGAGCTGACCGGCATCGCGCCGGCCCCGCGTGGCGTGCCGCAGATCGAGGTCACCTTCGACATCGACGCCAACGGCATCGTGCACGTGTCCGCGAAGGACCTGGGCACGGGCAAGGAGCAGTCGATGACGATCACCGGCGGCTCGGCGCTGCCGAAGGACGACATCGAGCGGATGATGCGCGACGCGCAGGACCACGCCGACGAGGACAAGCGCCGCCGCGAGGAGGCCGAGACCCGCAACCTGGCCGAGGCCCTGCAGTGGCAGACCGAGAAGTTCCTGGCCGAGAGCGGTGACAAGATCCCGGCCGACGCCAAGGAGCAGATGAACGAGGCGCTGGGTGACCTGCGCAGCGCGCTCGGCGGCAACGACAGCGAGCGGATCAAGGCGGCGCACGAGAAGCTCGCCCAGGTCTCCCAGCAGGCCGGCAGCGCGCTCTACGAGCAGCAGCGGCAGCAGGCGGCCGGCGACGCGAGCGGCGCCACCGGCGGCGCGGGCAGCACCGGCGCCAAGGCCGGCAACGGCCCGGACGACGTCGTCGACGCCGAGATCATCGACGAGGACAACAAGAAGTGACGGATGCTCAAGAGCCGGCCGCGCCGGAGGCGACTGCAGCCGAGGCGGACGCGGTCGAGGAGACCGTGACGACCGAGGTCCCTTCGGAGCCGGAAGAAGAGAAGAAGCCGGTGGAGGGCGAGATCGTGGACGAGGAGTTCACGGTGCACGCCCCTCCCGCCGACGCCCCGAACCAGGCGGCGGCGCAGGGCACGACCGACGACGCGCACCAGCACGGGCTGGGCGCGGAGCTGGCGGCCCTGCGCACCGAGCTCGACGAGCGCACGCGGGACGTGCAGCGGGTCTCCGCGGAGTACGCCAACTACCGCAAGCGGGTCGACCGCGACCGGGCGTTGGTGGTCGAGCAGGCCAGCGCCAACGTGCTGGGCGCGCTGCTGCCCATCCTCGACGACCTCGACCGGGCCCGTGACCACGGCGACCTGGTCGGGCCGTTCGGGGCGGTGGCGGATCAGCTCACCACGGCGCTGACGAAGTTCGGACTGACCGTTTTCGGGGCCAAGGGCGACCCGTTCGACCCGACCCGCCACGAGGCGGTGGCCCACCTGACCTCGGCCGAGGTGACCGAGCCGACCTGCATCGACGTGATGCGGCGCGGCTACCTCCTCGGCGAACGGCTACTGCGACCGGCGCTGGTCGCAGTAGCCGACCCGGAGTAGACGAACGCCTGGAGGAGGTGGCGCAATGAGTTCGAAGGACTGGTTGGAAAAGGATTTCTACGCGGTTCTGGGCGTCACCAAATCCGCTCCCACCGACGAGATCAAGAAGGCGTACCGGAAGCTCGCGCGCGAGCTGCACCCCGACCGCAACCCCAACAACGCGGCGGCCGAGGAGCAGTTCAAGGCGGTGTCGGAGGCGTATGACGTGCTCTCCGACCCGGCGCGGCGCAAAGAGTACGACGAGATGCGGTCGCTGTTCGGCGCGGGCCAGTTCCGCCGCAACGCCCGGGCCGGCGGCCCGGCGGGCGCGGGCGGGCCCGGGTTCGACTTCACCGACCTGTTCGGCAACAACGCCGGGGCGGGCGGGCCCGGCCCGTCCGCCGGCGGCGATCGCCGCTTCGGCGGGGCCGGCTTCTCGGACCTCTTCAGCTCGATCTTCTCGGGCGGCGGGAGCGGCGGCCCGGCGACGGCCGGGCGCCGCAGCCGCGGGCGCGACGTCGAGACCGAGGTCGTGCTCAACTTCGCCGACGCGGTGCAGGGTGCGACGCTGCCGATCACCCTGCGCACGCCGGGCACCTGCGAGACCTGCCACGGCAACGGGGCCGCCCCGGGCACGTCCCCGCGGACCTGCCCCAAGTGCCGCGGCCTGGGCGTGGTGAGCAGCAACCAGGGCTCGTTCAGCTTCACCGAGCCCTGCCGGGAGTGCCAGGGCGTGGGCACGCTCGTCGACGAGAAGTGCCCGGAGTGCCACGGCACCGGCGGGGTCACCAAGACCCGCACGATCAACGTGCGGATCCCCGCCGGCGTCTCCGACGGCCAGCGCATCCGGCTGGCCGGCCGGGGCGAGCCGGGCACCCGGGGCGGGTCACCCGGCGATCTGTTCGTGCTCATCAAGGTCCGGCCCGACCTGGTCTTCGGCCGGAGCGGCGACGACCTGACGCTGACGGTGCCGGTGACGTTCGCGGAGGCGGCCCTCGGCGCCGACCTGCGCGTGCCGACCCTCGACGCGGCCGTGACGCTGCGGGTGCCCCCGGGCACGCCGAGCGGGCGGACGCTGCGGGTGCGCGGCAAGGGCGTCGCCCGGCGCGACGGCAACGTCGGCGACCTTCTGGTCACCATCGACGTTCACGTGCCGGCCGAGCTGTCCGAGGCGGCCCGCAAGGCCCTGTCCGACTATGCGGCCGCGGCGCCGCCCGCTCCTCGCGAGCGGCTCGACGCGATCGCACGGGAGCGCAGCAGCTATGAACATTGACCACGGCAGGAATGACGACGGCGCGAACGAGCGCGAGATCTTCCTCAGCTTCGAGGCGGTCTCCGACGCCAAGGTGCTGATCATCTCCATCGCGGCCCGGCAGGCCGGGATGCACCCGCAGACCCTGCGGCAGTACGACCGCATGGGCCTGGTGCAGCCCGGCCGGACCTCCGGCGGCGGGCGCCGCTACAGCGAGCGCGACGTGGCGCTGCTGCGGGAGGTGCAGCGGCTGAGCCAGGAGGAGGGCGTCAACCTCGCCGGCATCAAGCGGATCATCGAGCTCGAGGGCATGGTCAGCGATCTTCGCCAGCGGGTCGCGGATCTCGAGGACGAGCTGGTCCGCACGCGCACGCGGCTGGCCCACATCGAGTCCCAGGGCTTCCCGCGCCGCGATGTGGTACCGCTGAGCCAGCACCAGACGGCCCTGGTCGTGTGGCGCCCGTCGAAGAACGCGTAGGCCGACGTTTGGCCCCGCGCGGCGATGGGCAATCCGATTGACGGGAATGGTGCGGTGCGTTCCGGAGGCTGACCGGGATGCCCGCGCAGGGTGTGGTCACATCTGAGGGGCGCTCCGGCGACGGGGCGCTCCTCAGATGTTTTTGGGCCCCCTTGCCACGGCCCCTCCATGGGGTGTAGTACATTAGTTCGAGCCCGCCATCGAACGCCTGTTCGGTAGTTTTCGATGGCGCCTTATAGGGCTTTCTTGCGTGCACCCTAGAAAGCCGTAGACGTTCCACGACGACACGCCGTAGAGGTTCCTCTACGCGGTTCTAGCCTGCGCGCTAGAAAGCCCGATACTGTGCGATTCGTGGACCCGGTTCGCAATCCCTACGCGCCCGGCGCCGGTCAGCGCCCGCCCGAGCTCGCCGGACGGGACCGCGAGCTGCACGCCTTCGACGTGGTGCTGGAGCGGATCGCCCGGGGCCGGCCCGAGCGCTCGCTGATGCTCACCGGCCTGCGCGGCGTGGGCAAGACCGTGCTGCTCAACACCCTGCGCTCCGAGGCCATCTCGCGCCTGTGGGGCACCGGCAAGATCGAGGCCCGGCCCGACCAATCGCTGCGCCGCCCGGTCTCGGCCGCCCTGCACATGGCCATCCGCGAGCTGGCCCCGCACCACCGCGCCCCCGACCGCATCGACGAGTTCCTGGGCGTGCTGAAGGCCTTCGCGCTGCGCGAGGACCCGCGCAAGCCCCCGTCAAAGCTGCGCGACCGGTGGCAGCCCGGCATCGACGTGCCCGCCGCGACCGGCCGGGCCGACTCCGGCGACATCGAGATCGACCTGGTCGAGCTCTTCACCGACGCCGCCAGCGTGGCCACGGACGTGGGCACGGGCGTGGCGCTCTTCATCGACGAGCTGCAGGACCTCGCGGCCGACGACATCTCCGCCCTCTGCGCCGCCTGCCACGAGCTGTCGCAGACCGGCGCCCCGCTGATCGTGGTCGGCGCCGGCCTGCCGCACGTGCCCGCGCTGCTGTCGGCCTCGAAGTCCTACTCCGAGCGGCTCTTCCGCTATCAGCGCATCGACCGCCTCGACCGGATCGCGGCCGACCTGGCGCTCACCGCGCCGGCCGAGCGCGAGGAGGTCGAGTACGAGCCCAAGGCCCTCGACGCCCTCTACGAGGCGTCCGGCGGCTACCCGTACTTCGTGCAGGCCTACGGCAAGGCCACCTGGGACCACGCCCCGCGCTCCCCGATCACCGCCGCCGACGTCCGGGTCGCCTCCCCGGAGGCCGAGGCGGAGCTGGCGGTGGGCTTCTTCGGCTCGCGCTACGAGCGGGCCACCCCGGCCGAGCGCGAGTACATGCGCACGATGGCCGCCATGCTCCCCGCCGTGGACGTGTCGGAGGCGGTCGCGACCTCGGAGATCGCCCGCGCCCTGGGCCGCCGCCCGGCCAGCCTGTCCCCGGCCCGCGACGCGCTCATCAAGAAGGGGCTCATCTACTCGGGCGAGCGGGGCACGGTCGCCTTCACCGTCCCCCACTTCGCCCGCTACCTGCGCACCCAGCCCGCCGAGTAGGGCCCGCGCCCGCATCGAGGCCGGCGGGCGCGCCCGCGAGGCGCGCCGCGGCCTGCGGCCTTCAGGTGCGCTGCCTGCCCCACCGCCAGCGGACGCGCCCGCGAGGTGCGCCGCATGCCCTCACCGCCGGCGGGTGCGCCCGCGAGGTGCGCCGCGGCCGCGCCTCAGGTGCGCTGCCTGCCCCCGCCGCCGGCGGGCGCGCCTGCGAGGTGCGTTGCAGCCGGCGGACTCAGGCGCGCTGCCTGCCCTCGCCCGCGGCGCGCTCCATGACGGTGCGCAGGTCGCGGCGCTCGATCGCGGCCGCCATCAGCTCCGGGAACACGTCGGGCGTGCAGGCGAAGGCGGGCACCCCGAGGGCCGCCAGCGACGCCGCGTTCTCCCGGTCGTAGTCCGGCGCGCCCTCGTCCGAGAGCGCCAGCAGCGTGATCACCTGCACCCCGGCCGCCGTCATCGCCGCCACCCGGCGCAGCATCTCCTCCCGCACCCCGCCCTCGTAGAGGTCGCTGATCAGCACGAAGATCGTGTCCCGGGGCCGGGTGATGAGCTGCTGGCCGTAGGCGATCGCCCGGTTGATGTCCGTGCCGCCGCCCAGCTGGGTCCCGAACAGCACGTCCACCGGGTCGGCCAGCCGATCGGTCAGGTCCACCACCGCCGTGTCGAACACGACCAGCGACGTCCTCAGCGACCGCATCGAGGCCAGCACCGCCGCGAACACCCCGGAGTACACGACCGACGCCGCCATCGACCCCGACTGGTCCACGCACAGCACGATGTCGCGCTGCACGGCCTGGGCCCGCCGCCCGTACCCCACCAGCCGCTCCGGCACGACCGTGCGCTGCTGCGCCTGGTAGTGCTTGAGGTTGGCCCGGATCGTCCGGTGCCAGTCGATGTCGTGGTGCCGCGGCCGGTTGATCCGCGCCGCCCGGTTGAGCGCCCCGCTCAGCGCGGTCCGGGTCGGCTGCGCGATGCGCCGCTCGAGCTCGGCCACCACCTTGGCCACCACCTTGCGCGCGGCCCGCTTGCTCTTGTCCGGCATGACCCGGTTGAGCGACAGCAGCGTCCCGACCAGGTGCACGTCGGGCTCGACCGCGTCCAGCATCTCGGGCTCGAGCAGCAGCCGGGTCAGGTTGAGCCGCTCGATCGCGTCGGCCTGCATCACCTGCACGACCGTCGACGGGAAGTACTGCCGGATGTCCCCCAGCCACCGAGCCACCCGCGGCGCCGACGCCCCGAGCCCCGCCCCGCGCGGCCCGCCCCCGCCCTCGCCGCCCCCGTCGTACAGCGCCCCGAGCGCGGCGTCCACCGCCGCGTCGGTCCCACTCAGCCCGTACCCGGTGCCCTCGGCCCCCGGCGCGCCGCCCAGCGCCAGCCGCCACCGCCGCAGCCGCTCGTCGCCGTCGTCCAGCTGCTCAGACATGCAGTTCCCTCCCCAGCAGGCGGGCGACGACCGGGAGTAGCAGCGCGCCCCGGGCCGGGTCCACGTCCTCGTCCGGGCCGGTGCCCGGGTGGCCGGTGCCGATGTGCGCCGCGCGCTCCCCGATCATCCGGCGCTGCGGGGCCGGATACCCGCTGAAGGTGCGGCGCAGCAACGGCAGCACCTCCAGGAAGGCCTCGGCCGGTATGCCCGTCAGCCAGGCGTCGACCAGGGCCAGGAGCCGCTCGTCGTGGACCAGCAACAGGCCGTCGCCGGCCAGGAAGCCCTCGATCCAGGCGGCGCTGCGGGCCACCGGCACGCCGACGGTGAGCACCAGCGCCATCCGGGCGCCGATCTCCTCGGCCCCGACCGCGCCGGCGTCCAGCAGCAGGCGGTTCATCCGGCCGGTGAGCAGGCCGTGCAGGTCGTCGCGGGTGGACAGCCCGGCCAGCACGGCCTGCCAGCGGTCCTGGGCCTCGGCGTCCTCGACCAGCGCGAGCGCCGCCTGCACGCCGTCGATCCGGTCGCGCATCACCGCAGCCGCCGAGTCGTCGAGGCCGCCGACCGCCGCCGGCAGGCCCACGCAGATCCGGGTGATCATCCCGAAGGTCACGTCGCGCAGCGCGGACAGGTCGGTGCCGCGCACGTCGCCGTACCGCAGCGTGCGCGCCAGCGCCGGCAGCGCGTCCATCAGGTGCGCCACGTCGGCGTCCAGCGCCATCCGCTCGTCGAGCGCGTCGAGCACCCCGGGCAGCGCGTCCGGCAGGTCGGCGAGCAGGCACCGCTCCACCAGCGCGGTCACGTCGGCCAGCGTCGCCGCCGCCGCGGCCTGCTCGGCGACGCGGGCGGTGGCCGCCTCGAGGACCGTCGTACCGTACGCCCCGGCCTCGACCAGATCCACCGCGAACTCCGGCTGCCAGGCGATCTCCCACTCCTCGCGGAACGTGCCCTTGCCCTTCGACGCCGCGAGCACCTTGCCCCACTCCACGCCGAGCAGCCGGAGCCGGTGCAGCAGCCGGCTGCGCTCCAGGTCGAACGGCTGGCGCAGGTCCAGCCGCAGCTCCCGGCGCTCGACCCGGGGCGGCAGCCGCAGCCGCCGCTGGCTGCCGGCCACGTCCCTGGCGATCGGCACCCCGGGCGTGCGGTCGGGCACCCGGCCGAGGCGGTCGCCCACCACGAGCCGCCGGTTGATCAGCGCCAGCCGCAGGTCGTCGCCGTCGCACAGCACCGCGTGGGCCGCGTCGGTGACCTCGGCCAACCCGGCCAGCGGCCGCCCCCGCATCGTGGCCAGCGCCTCGGCCAGCCGGGTCGCCTCGATCACGTGGGCGCTCGACACCGGCACGCCGTCCTTGCGCAGCACCCCGGCCGCCCGCACCAGCCACCGCTCGATCACGTGCGCATCCACGGAGGTGAACAGGTGGTGGTACCAGCCGGGCGAGCGGACCCCCGCGCCGTACCCCTGCCAGGACGCCAGCCGCGCGTGCGTCCACGGCACCCAGGTCATCGCCACCTTGACCTTCGGCAGGCCGCGCACCACCGCCGCGTCGGCCGAGGCGCTGGGCAGCGGGGCGGACAGCGCCGGCACGTGCCAGGCCCCGCAGACCACCGCCACCCGCTCGAACTCCTTCAGCGCGGCCCGCAGGCCGATCCGCATGTAGGCCTCGCGCCGGTCCTCGTCGACCCGCTCCGCCTCGGGCGGCCGCGGCGCGCTGCCCCGCACGACGGTCATCGCCTCGGCAATGGCCTCGAACGGCCCGGATGCCGCCCGCAGCTCCTCCTCGTCGATGTCGACCTCGGGCGCGAACAGCCCCACGCCCCCCATGCCGGAAAAGTCGGATCCGGCGGCGGCTGTGGTGGCCTCGGCGGGGCGCGACGGGTGGTTGAGCCGGTGCTCGACGACGTCCTCCCACCAGCGCTCGGGGTCGTCGTACCCCGCCGCCTCGGCCAGCGCCCCGATCGGGTCGATGCGGAACCCGTCCTCCCCCTCCGCGGCCCCGGGCGGGGGCGGCGGCGCGGCCAGCCGGACGGCGGCCGGCATGTCGATGAAGCGGACCGGCACCTCCCGCGCGACCGCCCACCGGATCGCCTGCCACTCCGGCGAGAACTCGGCCAGCGGCCAGAACGACGCCCGCAGCTTCGGGTCGGGGTTGTCCGCCGGATAGGCCAGCAGCGCGACCGGGGCCCGCATGTCCTCGTCGCCGGCGAAGGGCACCAGCGGGTCGGCCTCGGGCGGGCCCTCGATCAGCACGACGTCGGGCTGGAAGGCGGCCAGCGCGCGGCGTACCGCACGAGCCGACCCCGGCCCGTGATGCCGGATGCCGAGCAGCAGGGGCCGGTCACTCGCCACGGCGGGCCGCTCGGTAGAAGTCCCGCCAGCCCTCGCGCTCGCGGATGACGGTCTCCAGGTACTCCTGCCACACGACCTGATCGGAGACCGGGTCCTTGACCACGGCGCCGAGGATGCCCGCGGCCACGTCGCCGGCCCGCAGGACGCCGTCGCCGAAATGGGCGGCCAGCGCCATGCCGTTGGTGACGACCGAGATGGCCTCCGCGGTGGAGAGGGTCCCGCTGGGCGACTTGAGCTTCGTGCGCCCGTCCTCGGTGACGCCGTTGCGCAGCTCGCGGAAGACGGTGACGACGCGCCGGATCTCCTCGGCCGCGGGCGGCAGCTCGGGCAGTTCCAGCGCCTTGCCCAGCGCGGCGACCCGCCGGGCGACGATGTCGACCTCCTCCTCGACGCCCGAAGGCACGGGCAGCACCACCGTGTTGAACCGGCGGCGAAGCGCGGAGGACAGCTCGTTGACCCCGCGGTCGCGGTCGTTGGCGGTGGCGATGACGTTGAAGCCCTTGCGCGCCTGGACCTCCTCGCCGAGCTCCGGCACCGGCAGGGTCTTCTCCGACAGGATCGTGATCAGGGTGTCCTGCACGTCGGAGGGCACCCGGGTGAGCTCCTCGATCCGGGCGATCCGCCCGTCGGCCATGGCCCGCAGCACCGGGCTGGGCACGAGCGCGGCGCGCGTCGGCCCCTCGGCGAGGAGGCGGGCATAGTTCCAGCCGTAGCGGATCGCCTCCTCCGGCGTGCCCGCGGTGCCCTGCACGAGCAGGGTCGAGTCGCCGCTGATGGCGGCCGCGAGGTGCTCGGACACCCAGGTCTTGGCCGTGCCGGGCACCCCCAGCAGCAGCAGCGCCCGGTCGGTGGCCAGCGTGGCGACCGCGACCTCGATGAGGCGGCGCGGCCCGACGTACTTCGGCACGATCACGGTCCCGTCCGCCGCCTCCCCGCCGAGCAGATACGTGACGACCGCCGCCGGCGAGAGCCGCCACCCGGGCGGCCGCGGCCGCTCGTCCCCGGCCGCGAGCGCCACGAGCTCCGCGGCGAACTCGTCCTCGGCGTGCCGCCGCTGCACCGTCTCGGCGACGGGCGCCCCGTCGACGTGGGCGACTGTGACATCGACTGTGGTCACGCGAGCTCCTCGAGCATGTCGTGGCGGAATCGGAGGGTGTCGGCGAAACGGCCGACGATGTTGGACATCGGGTCGTCGGAGGGCAGGCCGGCGGCCAGCGCCGTGGCGCGGGCGGCGGCGCCGGCCGGCAGCCGCAGGGCGGCCAGCTCGCACAGCCCGGCCAGGCGCCAGCCCGCGGAGCGGCGCCCACCCAGGTCGTCCAGCGCCCCGAAGACCGCCTCGACCAGGGCGGATGGCCACGGGCGCGGGCACAGCTCCAGCACGTGCTCCACGCCGACGGCGGCGGCACCGGCCAGGCCGCGGCGCAGGACCTGCACGGCGATGCCGGCCAGGGCGTCGGAGGGCAGCGCGTCGTAGAGGGCCTCGAGCAGCAGCCGGTCGTCGGGGCGCCCGCCGGCGGCGACCTCCTCGGTCAGGCGGCCGGTGAGCGCGGCGGCCCACTCCTGGTCGCGCTGGCCGGCCGCGGCCCGGGCCAGGCCGCGGCGCAGGACCGCGGCCCACTCGTCGGTCACCGGCCGGGACAGGAACTCCTCCGGGTCGCCCCACACCCGCAGCGGCGTGCGGGTCAGCAGCTCCTCGAGCCACCAGGCGCGCTCGCCGACGCCGGCCGGCGGCCGGGGGGCGAGGCCGTCGCGGCGCATGCCCTTGTCGCAGGCGACGGGCGGGACCACCTGGATGCGGCCGCCGGCGATGCGCACGCAGGCGGTGGTGCGCTCGGTCATGCGCCGGGCGTACGCGCTGCCGGGCAGCAGCGCGAGCAGGTCGAGGGCGGCGAGGCGAACCTCCTTGCGCCGGTCGTCCAGCGCGGTCTCCAGCAGCGGCTCGTCGTCCGGGGACAGGCCGGTGGCCAGGGCGCCGAGCAGCGCCGCCCGGTCGTCGGGGGTCTCCGTCGCCCACACCTCGGCGAGCATGTCGCGGCCCCGCTGCTGGCCCTGCGGCCCGCCGCGGCGCACGGCGGTGAGGATGCCGACCCGCCGGCCGATCGAGCCCAGCTCCCAGCCCTGCCGGTCGTCGGCGGGCGCCTCGACCACGCCCGCGCCGAGGTACCCCCACTCGGGCCGCTGCCGGGCCAGCCACTCGGCCCGGGACCCGCCGGCGGCCGCGACGAAGGGCCGCAGCGCGCGGTGCCGCCGGCCGACCTCGAGCAGGGCCGGCAGCAGCTCGCCGGGCACCCGCCGGCCGCCGACCGCGCCGAGCCACTCGGCGAGCAGCTCCAGCCGCCCGTCGGCGTCGCGGACCGGGACGGCGTTGCTGGTGCCGTATCCGACCGCGTCGACCGCCAGCAGGTCCGCCGCCCGGGCCGCGGCCGCCCAGCTGACCAGCGGGATCGCGGAGTCGTCGGGGGCCGGCTCGGGCACGTCCAGCCCGGCGCGGGCCCGCAACCCCGCCCGCCGGTACAGCGTCAGCGCCCCGGCCGCGTCCAGCAGCGCCTCGGCCGGGTCCTCGCCGGGCGCACCCACCCCGGCCGGCAGCGTCCGCCGCTGCGTGCCGACGAGCGCCGTGGCCAGCACGTCGCCCCAGTCGGGAAGCTCGCCCGCCATCAGCACCCCACCGATCTCTCGAACCCCATCGCCCATTGAGCCCGGCGGACAAGCCGACCGGCCGTCCACCCCGCCCGAAGCGCCGCGCCACCGCCCAGGCCGGCCGGTCCCGCCCGGCCGCACGGCGAAACGCGGTCCGGGCACGGCAGTGCGCCAACCGCGGTCATCAGAGACGCACCAGCCGGTCGTCGGACCAGACGCCCAGAGGTCGCAGGCCAGCCGCGGACCACTCCCCGGTCACGGTGGCGAACCGGCCGCCCGTGACCGCGACCAGCCGCCACGGCTCGCCCGCCGCCGGATCGAGGGGCAGTGCGGCCCCGGACGCGTCGGCGAGCGCCCAGCCGTTGCCGTCCCGGACCGGGCAGACGGCGTCGAGGGCCATCGGCCAGAAGTCCAGCCAGGGGTCGGCGGCGAGGGCCTCGGCGTGGGCGCGCAGGTTGGCCTCGATGCCCGCGCCGCCGGCGACGGCGTGCATGCGCTCGGGCGGGGCGTGGCGGCGGGCGATGAGGGCACGGGCCGGCTGGCCGCCGGGGTAGAGGCAGACGTCGGCGTCGAGCTCGGTGCCGGGGAGCAGATCGACCGGCAACGCCTGGCCGGCGACGGCGAACGACAGGATGATCAGCGGGCGATGGGAGCCGGCGCCGCGCAGCCAGGCCCGGCGAACGGTGAGCTGGTCCTCGATCTCGTCCCGCACGCCGTGGACCTGCCAGCGGTCGCGGACGGGCGGGCCGGCGAGCACGGCCTCGGTGGCGATGGGGACGCCGACGCGCATGCGGACGCTGGCGGCGAGCTCCTCGGGCAGGTCGGCGAGGCGCCGGTAGCCGCCGACGAGCAGGTGCAGCCGGGCCAGCTCGCCGAGCAGGCGCTCGGGGGAGTCCATGACGGCGGTGGTCCGGCGCAGGATGCCGGCGGCGCTGGCGGCCTGGGCGTCGACCAGCCGGGCGATCATGTTGTCCCAGGCGGCGGCGTCTCGGCCGGCCCCGGCCAGCCCGGCGCGGGCCTGGTCGGCCAGCCAGCGGTCCAGCTCCTCGAGCCCGCCGGCGATCCGGTCAGCCCGCCGGGCCTGGGCCTTCTCGCTGGGTGCGGACCGGCTCGCCGTGCTCGTGCCGGGGTTTCGGTTTTCCTCGGGCGGCGGCGCGACGGCGGCGGCGCGATTGGCGCGCGCGGCCCTCGAGGCCTGCCAGGCGCTCGCCCACGAGGGCGCGACGGCCTCGGGCACCGCACCGGACGACCACCGCAGCAGCAGGCCGAGCGCGTGCTTGCAGGGCGACTTCCGG
Organism: Dactylosporangium sp. NPDC051485; assembly: GCF_040682015.1. Classification (NCBI taxonomy): domain Bacteria; kingdom Bacillati; phylum Actinomycetota; class Actinomycetes; order Micromonosporales; family Micromonosporaceae; genus Dactylosporangium; species Dactylosporangium sp. NPDC051485. The sequence goes on along the minus strand of NZ_JBFAZW010000161.1, from coordinate 1,885 downwards.
CTGGGGCAGGTGCACTTGAAGGCCGGCCCGGTGAGGTCGACCGCGGTCTGGTACGGCATCGAGTCGCTGCCCTGGCACAGCCCCCACAGGGTCGGGTCGATGTCCTCGCCGGCGCTCAACCCGGTCTCCAGCCAGGCCCGGTCGCCGGTGAGCCCGCGCGCCGCCCGCTGCGCGGACGAGTCGGGTGCCAGCGCCATCACCTGGTCGGTGGTCCAGACCGTGGTGACCGTCGTTGTTTCGGCCATGCTGCTAACCGTAGTGAGGGGGTACGACATTTCGCGGCTGGGTATGTTCCCGCCATGAGACCCGTACGCACCGTCGCCCGCTCGCTGCTCGCCACGATCTTCGTGGTTCAGGGCTGGGCCTCGTTCCGCGCGCCGGCGAAGCTGGCCGACCGGGCCCGCCCGGTCACCGACCGGCTGGAGCCGGCAATCCGCGCGGTGCATCCGAGCCTGCCCACCGACGCCGAGACGCTCGTGCGGGTGAACGGCGCGGCGCAGGTGCTCGGCGGCGTGCTGCTCGCGACCGGACGCGCGTCGCGGCCGGCAGCGCTGCTGCTGGCCGGATCGCTGGTGCCGACGACGCTGGCCGGGCACGCGTTCTGGTCGGTCGAGGACCCCCAGCAGCGCGCACTGCAGCGGATCCAGTTCATGAAGAACATGGGCCTGGTGGGCGGGCTGCTCCTGGCCGCGGTCGACCGCGAGGGCCGCCCCGACCTGCGCTGGCGGGCCGGCCACGCGGCCAAGACGCTCCGGCGGGCCCGCAAGCACCTCAGGGACAGTTCACCCATTCCTCTTCGCCATCGGTGAACACCTGACGCTTCCACACCGGCAGCCGGGCCTTGACCTCGTCGACCAGCCGGGCGCAGAGCGCGAAGGCCTCGGCGCGGTGCGCGGTGGAGACCGCGGCGGCCAGCGCCACGTCGCCGATCTCCAGGCGGCCGACGCGGTGCGACACGGCGAGCCCGTGCACGGCCGGGTCGGCGGCGATCTCGGCGGCCACCTCGGCGAGCACGTCGGCCGCGCTCGGGTGCCCCTCGTACTCGAGCTCCACCACGCCCCGCCCGCCGTCGTGGTCGCGTACGACCCCGGCGAAGGAGACGACCGCGCCGGCCGCGCGGTCCTCGACTGCCTGCTCGTGCGCCCGGACGTCCAGCGGTTCGGTGGTGACCGCGGTCCTGATCACGAGTGCTCCCCGTCCAGCAGCGGCACGATCTGGGCGACCGTGCCCTCCCGCCCCTCGGCGCCGGGCGGGATCACCGCGAAGCCGGCCGACTTGGCCAGGCCGCGCAGCATCGCCGAGCCGACGTGCGCGACCGGCAGGGCCCGCCCATCGGCCAGCGTGACCAGCGCCAGGTGCGTGTAGTCGCCGCGGCCGGGCACGTCGGCGCCGAGGGTCACGGTGCCCAGCGCCGGCAGCGGGCGCCCGGCGAGGCCGGCGAGCAGGGGCAGTACCAGGGAAACCAGGGCGACGAACGTGGACTGCGGGTTGCCGGGCAACCCGGCCACGAACTGACCGCCGGGCAGGCGCGCCACGAGCATCGGGAAGCCGGGGCGCACGGCAACGGTGTTGACGACGTACTGCGCGCCGAGCTCGGCCAGCGCGGGGTGCAGGTGGTCGACCGGGCCGTGCATGGTGCCGCCGGTCGTGCAGATGAGCTGGGCGCCGGCGTCGATCGCGCCGCGCAGGGCGGCGACGTGGTCCTCGAGCGTGTCGGCGACGGGGCCGCGCTCGTGCACGACCTGCGCGCCGGCCCGGCGCAGCCAGCCGGGCAGGGACGGGCCGAGGGCGTCGCGGACCCGGCCGGCGCCGGGCGGGGCGGCGGGGGGCCGCACGTGGCCGGAGACCAGCGGGGCGGCCCGGGGGGCCGGGGGGCACCGCAGCG
>NZ_JBFAZW010000160.1:0-18621 GCF_040682015.1 Dactylosporangium sp. NPDC051485 | reverse complement strand
GCGTCGCTGATCGTCTGCCCGACCGCGACCGCCCGGGTCGTGGCCAGGACCGGCAGCCGGGTGTCGATCCGGTTCGCGACCGCCGCCCCGGCCAGGGCACAGCCGAGGATCAGCAGCACGCCGAGCAGCACCCTGGGCACGCTCACCCGCCGCCGCAGCACCGGTCCCCGAGCCGTCGTTGCCGGTACCTGGGCGCCATTCATCGTCCCGGCCCGCCGTTGCGGCGAGCCGAGTGTGGTCGAGCTCATCGTGGATCTACCCCCGTGGGTTGGTGTTCAGCGCCTGGGACTCCGTCACCTCGAGCGCCAACGTCGCTGTCGTGGTCAGGTCAGGGACCGTGCCGGTCTGCCCGCCGCCGGCCCAGGAGACCTGCCACGTCACCGTCGCGGTCAGCCGATACGAGCCGGGACGGGTGTAGGTGTGCCCGCATGTCGGCGACGCCTTGTCCGGGTCGGTGCCGGCGGTCCACGCCGTACCCGGCCCGGCGCACGTCACCGCGGGACCATCACCGGTGGCGTACACGAGCTTCACCGGCTTCGCCGTCGCGGTCACCGACAGGCCCGGCACCGACGCCGTCGCCGTCTTCGTCCCCCACGACGAGCCGTCCAGCCACAGCCACGTCGGCAAATGCACCAGTTGCTTCGCCGGGGGTGCCGGGTTGACCCGGATCGCCGGCAGCGGCAGCTTCAGTTCCTTCACTGCCTGCGCGGCCAGGACCGCCGGGTCGGGTGTCACCTCGCCCGCGAAGATCCTGAACTTCGTCACCCCGCCGATCGGCGGATAGCCGCAAGCGCCGATGTACCACTGCCCGGGAGGGGTCGCCGGACCGCCGAACGCTTCCGCGGCTCGCAGGTTGTCGCCGGTAGCGAGCTTGTAGTAGCAGCCGTCATCGGACAGCGTGCCGTACTCGGGCAGGCTGCACGGCACCTCCTTACCCCACGGATCATGGCAAGCGGTGCTCCCGCCGCCACCGCCACCTCCGCCGCCGGTGCCCGGACTGCCGGGACCGCCGACGACGACGGTGCACCGGGGATCGTTGGGCACTTTGGAACAGTCGACCGGTACGGTGCCGTCAGCGAGCGCTGGGGTTGCGGCGAGCGCCACCAGGAGGAGTGCGGCATGCGCAGTGAGGGCCATCCGCCGCCGCGTCAGCATGTGCCGACCGCCTGAACGCCGAAGCCACTCACCTTCCAGGTCCCGTCGGCCTGCCGGTTGATCGTGGCAAGGGTTCGGCGGTGACCACCGGGGCTATCGCTGTACTGCGGCCCAGGTGATGCCCGCACGAGCTGTGAACGGCTGCTGTCCAGGCAGTCCGTGATGTCGATCTGCGTCGGGGCCGTCGTCGGTGATACCACGGTGATCTTCGGAGACACGACGATGTCCCCAACACCTTTCAATCCTTGGTCTTTTACAGACTGCAACCCGGTGGTCAGCGTCTTCAACGCATCACCGGTGGCGTACTTGGTCAATTCAGAGCTCGCCGGATCTGGGACGGCGAGTGCCGCCGTGTAGGCGCGCCACATGCCGCGATAGGCATCCAGCGCACCGCGGCCGGCGGCGGCCGGGTCATCCGACGCCGTAGCCGAGGATGCTGCCACCGCAGATGAGGGAGCTGCTGGTGTCACTGGTGCGGCAGGTTTCTGGGTACTGCATCCGGCAGCGAGGCAGAGCAATACACTCCCTGCCGAAACCGCCACACGGGACAGTCGCCGAGTCTGCACCATCACCACCGCCAGATCGTCGAGAAAACAAGGTCCACTCATGCTTGTACACCGCTGCCCCCCACTATCCGCAACATGCAGTAAGTCGCGGAACGTATCGAACGCCGAATACTCAACGTGACGAGATTTCCCAGTAAATCGGTCATACCGCTTCAACTGTCGGGTGGCCGACAGTTCGGCGCCGAATCGACGCCTTTAGACTTCCGAGTACCGTTTGAGGAGGCCGCCGCATGAGCGGAAACCGCGATCGCAGCCCACAGGATCTGGCTGCAGAACTGGCGTGCACCCCCGGCGCGGTGCCCGTACTCGTCACACTGCAGGACCGCGGCGGCCGGGCATCGTCGGCCGCCTTACGCCAGTCATGCACCGGCAGCATCGATGACGCACTGCGATGGCTCACTGCGATCCACCTCGTCCGGCCGAGTTGCGCTGACGGAACGCTCGATTTCGATCAGCGTGACGTCGATTACGAACTCACCACGATCGGCATGAAACTGACCCGATCATTGACCGATCTGGCCGCCTGCCTGCACGAAACCGCACCGGCGGACCGGGTACATGCAGCGACCGGAGATGCAAGGCAATAGGTCCGATCTGCCCTTTCTTCAGAAGAATGCGCAGGTCAGCGCGGATCAACAGGGATGAGAAACGCACTCACGTCCGTCTACACTCTCCCACTGGGGACATCGACCTGGGATGCCGAATGGGGGAGGCATGGGTGGACTTCCGCACGATCTACGATGCGCTGGACTTCTTCCGACACCGCTGGACCATGGAGATCCTGGCTTCGCTGCAAGCGCAGCCGAAGGGCTTCAACGATCTGCAACGATCCGTCAACGCCGTGCACGCCACGAGCTTCAACCAGGCGCTGCAGCGCCTGGTTGACCAGGGGCTGATCAGCCGGCCAGAGCCAGGAGCACGCGGGCAGGTCTATGCCCTGACACCCGTCGGCGAGCGCGCGTTTCCGTTGATCGTCGCGTTCGTCGACAATCTCGGCATGTGGGGTGAGGCCCGCACCAGTCAGGAGCACCAGACGCGACGCTCGGCGTAACCGCTCGCCCATCTCAGCGCGGATGGCGCCGGTCGACGGTCGCCTGCCGGCGCGACCGTCTGCTTCTGGCACAGCTCGCAGCAGACGGTACGGGTCCGAAGTTGTGGTTGCGTCCCCTGGCGGTCTTCCGCCCAGGGGACGCAACCGCAACGCGCCCGGACGGCCTGCCCGGACGGTCAAGATCCGTCAACCGACCACGGTCAGGCACGGCGGGACATCGGCAGAAACACAAAAAGGGCCACTGCTCTTGCTCGGTTGAGTCTCCGGACTCCGATGTCGCGGGCCTACCCGTCACCGATCTGCGGCAGATCGTCTCGTCGCCCCTGGCGCTTGGTCGGTAGGAGCAGAGAATCGGTGTAGGTGCTCGGGTTGTCCGTTGCCGATGAGGGACCGAGCCGTCCACTGGGTAGGTTCGCGGTCAGACCCCGCGGTGCGGTCCGCCTGGCGGTGGAGTGAGGCAGCGGCGGATCGCCGCTGCCTCACGCCACCGTGCAGCTCGGGCAGCCGTGCTCGCGGAGGTGTTACAGGGTGCCGGTCAGTGGCTGGCTGTGCGGGTCGAGGGTGCAGCCTTGTTGCCAGGGGAACGTGCCGTGCTGGTCGGGCCACACGATCTGTTGCAGGCGCACCCGGTCGGCGCCGTACCGGGCGATCGCCGCTCCGGGTGTCACTTCGTCGGTGGGGCGGCCGTCGATGATGACGGCGTCGTAGCCGGCGAGCAGTTGGTGCATGCGGGTGCCGTGCGCGACCGGTCCGTCGTTCAGGACCCGCTCGGCCATGGCGTTGAGCAGATGGTGGGCGAGGTCGAGGGGCAGGCCAGTGACGACGACCTCGGGCAGGGCGCGGGCGGTGAGGCCGACGGTGTAGGCGTACGGCATGACGGTGTCGGGATCGTCAGCGGTGGGGTGGATGAGCATGACCGCCCATCCGACCCGTTCGATGATCTCGTGCTGGCGGCGGATGAGGTCCTCGATGCCAGGCATGGGCATCAGTCTCCTTCACGACGTGACGGCTGCGCCGTCCCGGACGGGGCGGCCACAACCGTGAGAACTCGGGTGTGCACAGTGCTGACCGCGCCGTCCGTGGCCGGGCGACGCGGTCGGGGGTTGGACGCAGATCCGGTCCCTGCCGGGGCGGCTGCGCTCAGGCAGCGGCGAGAGCGAGGGCGGCGCCGGGTCTGCGGCGTGGCAGTTGGTTCGGTCGTCGGCCGTGGACCGCTCCGACGGCGCTGGTGAACCAGTCGGTGAACCGGCCCGGGTTCGGGCGGCCGACAGCGGCGCGCCCGACGACAGTCGGTGCCGGTCGCGGGTCGTGCGCAGCGACCGGAGCAAGGGCGGCGGTCGGTGCGGTTCGGGCCACGGGCGGAGAACTCGCCGCCGGTGACCGGACGGGTGCCAGTGGGCGGCGGGCCATCCGCAGCGCCCGCTGAGCCTGGACGGCCGGGGCGCAGACGCCGCGAACGCCGGTGCAGCGCAGGTTGGTGCAGTCGCCGGCTGGGTTGCGTTGGTGCTCGGCGGCGACGTCGAACGCCAGCCGCCAGAGCAGCACGTCGATGACGTCGGCGGGGACGGTCACGTCGGCGGACGGGTGCGTGCGCTCCTGGGTGGCGGTGCTGAGCATGCTGGTCATGGCGTGGTCTCCCCGCGTCGCGTGCGTCTGGGCAGCCGCCGGCACCCGGCGCGCGTGTGGCGGCGGGGTTGCCGGTTCCGGCACACCCATCGACGCTCGACTTTCCGCGCAGGTCAAGTCGTCGCGAGCGGCCCTGGGCGGAGCGCGGGGTACCCGATCCCGGCGGTGTGTCAGCCGGCGGGGGTGTCTGCGGACGCCGGGCCGGGCGGTTCGACCTCGATGAACCCGAAGAGGCGGCCGATGAGTTGCAGCCGCCAGGTGCGGTACCGGTCGTGGAAGCCGCGGCAGACCGCCGGTCGCACGTCGGGGTGGTTGCCGTACGGGAGCGTGTCGTGGCAGATCACATAGCTGCCGTCGGCGACGGCGTCGGCGACGATCGCTTTGAGCCGGCCGGTTGCCAGATGCATCCGGTTGCCGGGATGGAAGATGCATGTGTCGCACTGGCGTGCCAGCAGTCGGGTCTTGCGCGAGACGGGATCGCCGACGCTGAGCCGCGGCGCGTCCTCGTCGGTGTCGGGCACGGGGTCCATGGTGCCTCCCTCGGGGTTGACGCGGTGCGGCAGCCGTCCGTGGTGCTCGACGGCCGCCGCACGGGGTGTGGGTTGGGCGAGGTTCAGGTGACCGTTGGCCGGTCGTGGCGTCCGGTGACGTCGTCGAGCCAGGTCAGGACGGTGTCGACGTGGTCGCGGCGCAGCCCGGTGTGCGGGTCGACCGGGACGAGGAGGGTCGGGACGCCGGACCTGGTGCGGGAGCGGGCGTTGTCGGGGTCTTTGCCGCCGAAGTCGTCGTCGAGGACGGCGACGGGCCGGTCGCCGGTGTGCTGGTAGAGGTCGAACAGCTTCAGCTGGTGACCCCACCGCACGCCGGCGGCGGTCACATCGATGACGGCGAGATCGGTGGGCAGTCCGAGCCGAGAGGCGATGAAGATCGCGGCAAGGGGACCCCAACTGGTGCACCACACCAGTTCCGCGCCGGCGCTGGCGAGCTCGGCCAGCCACCTGCCGTGCTCTGGGTGCAGCCACACGGTCCCGGCGACTGGTGTGCCGGTTGGGTCGGGTCCGGCGTAGTGGTGGGGCCGGTAGCCGAGCCGCTCAGCGGCGGTCAGGTCGTCGGGGTTGAGGACGCCGTCGACGTCCACTGCCACGACCGGCCGGGCCGGTGGCGGTGCCGCCACGGCGGTCTTGTGGACGGGTGCGACGTGCCGGCCGTGGGTCGTGCATGTGGGGCAGCGCTGCCGGTCGGCCGGGCCGGTGTGCGGTGCGTGGGTCGGTGCCCAGACGCCGGTGGACCCGCCGCCGTGGTGCGCCTCGATGGCGCCGGCGGCGGAGCACCGCATCGGGCCGACCGGGTCGGCGTCGGCGGTGTCTGCGGCTGTGGTCGCGTCGACGAGGACCGCCGCCGCGATGCTGCTGGTCATGGTCGTCGTGTCCTTTGCTCGAGTGGTCGGGAGTCGAGTGGCATTGCGGGGTCAGGTGCTGGCCCAGCCGAAGAACAGCCAGCCGTCCGGGGTGCTTTGTGCGTGCAGGTCGGCGGGGCTTCGGGTCACGGTGAGGTCGGCGACGCCGGCGCTGTAGCGGTTGCCGCTGCCGGTTCGGCGCCAGTCGCGCAGCCGACCGGCGGTGACGGTTTCGCCGTCGGTGAGCAGGTCGCGGTGCCGCGCGATGTCGGTGAGGCGGCGCAGCGCTGGCTCGCTCAGGGTGCGGCCGGTCGACGTGTCGGTCAGGGTGCCGGTGAGCCGGTCGATGGTGACGGTGCGGGTGGGCTGCCGGATCGGGATCGCGCCTGCGGGTCCCCATTTGTCCGCGATCCGCGGGTCGTCGCGGTCGATGAGGTCGGCGGCGAGGTGTTCGGCCTGGTCCGGGTCCATGAGCCGGCGGGTGACGACGATGTAGCCGTCCTTGTCGGCGATGGTGCCGCTGTAGCGGTGCCCGTGCTCGTGGGCGGCGGCGTCTCGGGCGTCGTTGAACGCGGCGCTCGGGTCGGGGCCGTCGGCGTAGGTGCTAAACGTCGTCGCGCCCATCCTCGACGCCTCCCGTCGCCTGGGTGAAGGCCATGGACCCTGCGGGTGTCGCGGTGTGCGGGTGGAACGTCGTTGCTCCTTCCCGCTGATGGTTGCCGGTTGTCCGGCCGCACGCGCCGATGACCGCGGTGAGGAACGGCAGTGGTGTCGCGGGACCGTAGGTGAGGTCCCAGCGGTGCGTACCGTCCGGGTCGGTGGCGTGCAGGGCGACGGTGCCGTCGGCGGCGAGGTCGGCCCGGATCGCGGCGCCGGCGTTCCGCAGCTCGTAGGTACCGGCCGGCACCCCGGGTGTGGTGGGGCCGGCGGTGAACCCGACGTCGTGCAGCGCGGCGCGCAGGATGGTGGAGCGACCGGTCGGGAGCGGTGCGGGTGCGCCGGTTTCCAGCGGCGCGGTGCCGTCGGCGGCCAGCGCGCCGGCAGCGACGTCGGCGACGGCCTGGGCACGCTGTCGGCGGAGGGTGGCGGCGGCATGCCGTGCTGCCGCTTCGACCCAGGCGGCGACGAGGGTGGGGAACGCGGGGTCGGTCGGGTCGAGGGTGTCAGGGTCGAGGGCGTGGCCGGTCTGGGCGGTCCGGGTCGTGAGGTGTGGATGGAGCGGGAACCGATCGGGGTCGGTGGTCTCGGACATGTGCTTTCCTTCTGACAGTGGTGGGCGCCGCGGCGCTGTCCCGGCCGCAGCCGGGACAGCGCTGCGGCGCAGGGATGGATCGTGGGCACCTGGGAGCGGGGTGTGGCTGTGGTGGCCGGCGAGACCGCTCGTGCGGTCGCGGGCCGGACAGCTATGACAGGCTGAGGTCGTCCGCGCCGAACAGGCCGATCCGCTACGAGTCGGCCGGATGGTTCGGCGGTGGATGGCTCGGCGGTGGGTGGCCGTACGGCGGTCGTGACCGGTACCTGTGTCTCCTCCGTGCGGTTACCGGTGGATGAGGAAGCAGTCCGGGGCTGCGGGGTCGTCGTGGCGGTAGTCGCCGAGTTTGGTGTCGTAGTGGGCGGGCCGGCCGCAGTCGGTGCAGTGCATCGGCGCCGGTTCGGGCAGCTCGCTACCGTCGTGCGCCTGGGTGGTGGTGTGGTCGTGGCCGGGGTAACGGCAGGTGCCGTAGCTGCACCACGGTCGACCGGCGGCCTGCAGCAGCCGGGTGACCTCGTCCTGGACGGTGACGGTCAGGTCGAGGCCGGTCGGGGTGCCGTCGAACGGGACCCCGGCGTCGGTGAGGAAGTCGTTGGCGTCGCAGTAGGTGTGCAGGTCGGTGAATGTGCGGACGCTGGCCGGGAGTGCGCCTTCAGCGATGCTGTCGTCGATGTCGGTGAGGATCTGCGCGGCGTAGGCGGCGACCCGCGGGTCGGTTGCTGGCATTGGCGTGGGTTCCCTTGCCTCGGGCGGCTATGACGGTCCGGCGTGGCGCCGCTCAGGACGCCGAAGCTGATGCCGACCGGACTCGTATCGGACTCAATTCGGACTTGTATCGGGCTGCTCGCAGCGGTTCACGCCTGTTCGAGGGCGGTGACCGCGGCGTCGGCGATGGCCGCGACCGCGGCGACCGGGTCGGCGACCGTCAGGGTGGTGGTGTGCTGGAATGTGTGCCCCCAGGCCACGTCCGGGTCTTCGGGTTCGCCGGGGGCGAGCAGTTCCGCGGGGTGCAGCCAGAGCACGGCGCAGCCGGCGCGGTGCAGGGTGGTGATGAGCCGCTGCGCGGCGGGGATGTCGTCGAGGTCGCCGTCGGAGACGACGGCGAGCATCCGCAGCGTCCGGCCGTGCCGCAGGTCCAGGAGTTGGTCGGCGACCTTGACCGCTTCCGGGAAGGTGCTGGTGCCACCGCCGGTCACCATGTGCAGGACCTGCCTGGGCCGGTCTCGGGGCGGGACGAGGACGGTGGTGCGGTTGCCGAACGCGATGGTGGTGGTGCTCGCGTCGGCGCGGCGGGCGCCGTGGGCGAAGATCCACGCCGCAGACGACATCGTCTCGGCGTAGGCGTCCATCGACCCGGACAGGTCGACCAGGACCGCGAGGTGCAGCCGCGGTCTCACCGGCGGCAGCTGGGCGCGCTGCTGCCATGGGGCGGCGGTCGGGATCTGCCCGGCGGCGGCCTGCGCCTCGGCGGTGATCGCCTGCCGGGCCCGCAACCGGCCGGGCGGGATCAGCGACGGCCGCCGGCCGGGTTCGGGGTGCTGGGTGCGGGCCCGACTCAGCCGGGCGGCGAGGTCGCGAGCCGCGCGTTGCTCGGCGTCGCTGGGGTCGGTCCGTTCCCACGTTTCGGGTGGGCTGTGCCGGTGGGTGAGCAGCAGCGTGGCGTACTGCGCCGGGGTGATGCCGTAGGCGACGGCGAGGTACTCAGCGAGGGCGGCGGCCAGGCGGCCCGAGAACTGGCCCTCGTCGGCGACCGGTGCCGCGTGCTGCTGGTCGGGGTCGATGCCGAGGACCTGGCACCAGCGGCGGGCCAGGGCGATCATGGTGTCGGCGTCGGTGTCGCCGGTGGTGTGTGCGTCCCGCCAGATGTCGCGGAGCTGCCGTAGCCGCTTGCGGCCGAGGACGCCGGTGACGGCGGCGCGGACACCGCGGACGTCTTTGCCGGTGATGATGCGGGCGTCGACCCGGGCCAGGAGCAGCCCGGCGAGTTGCCCGGCGTGCCACAGGTCGTCGACCGGCGCGTCACCGGGGTCTAGGAGGGTCGTGACGATGTGCCGTAGCCACCGCCGGTCGCCGCGGCGACGGGTGCGTTGCCGGCCTTCGGCGCGGGATTCCTCGAGCAGTTCGGCGACGTTGGCGAGGATCGGTGGCGTGCCGGGTGGGGTGTTCCATCGGCTGTGCGCGGCGTGCGCGGCGCCGTGCACCAGCAGCCCGTAGCCGGTGGGGACGACCTTCTTGTGGCCGGCCTTGGCGGGGTTGGTGACGTCCGGGGCGGCGGCGATGAAGTTGGCGTCGATCTCGATGCGGTGCAGGGCCGGGTAGAAGCATTCGGGTGCGTCGCCCGCGGCGCCGGGCGCGACGAGGACGGTGAGGTCGGTGCGGCCCGCGAGAACCGGGACGTGCCTGGTCCAGGCGTCGGACCAGGCCTGCCAGTCGTCGGCGCCGGAGTGTGGCTGTGGCACGCCGGGTTGCCGGTGGGTGCTGGGATGTGGCATGTCGAAGGTTTCCTTTCCAGGGTCGGTGGGCTTTGGTGGGGTCTCGGTGCGTTTCGGGGTTGAGCGGGTCAGCGTTTGCCGAGGCTGAGCGCCGCGATGGGGGTGCCGGTGTGCCGGGACAGCGCGGCGACGACGTCGTCGCGGGCATCCTCGGGGGCGACCCCGGCGAGGTTGGCCAGAGCGGCGGTCATGCCGAGGCTGTCGCGGACCTTCACGAAGCCCAGCGCCTCCCGCAGTTGCGGCGCCCACGAGGTCTTCCCGGCCGCGAGGTCGGCGTTGAGGTCGATCGCCGCGTCGACGACCGTCTTCGGGACGCCGAGCTGCCGGGCGAGGTCCCAGTCGGTGGTGACCTCGATGTGCACGGTGAACCGGGAGGCGAGGGCCTCGGTGAGGACGGCGCCGTGCACGCCGGGGTTGTGCCCGGCGATGACGTAGAACCCGTCGACGGCCTGCACGGGCTCGTTGCCGTTGGCCGGGATCGTGATCACGCCACGGCCGTCCATCGCCGGATACAGCACGGCTAGGACCCGCGGCGGGATGAGGGTGGCGTCGTCGACGAGCAGCGCCCGTCCCTCGCGCATCGCGGTGACGAGCGGGCCGTGGACGAACTGGTAGCCGCCGCCGGGCAGCGGGTTGTAGGCGCCGAGGAAGTCGTCCACGACGGTGTCACCGGTCCCGGCGACGGTGAGCAGGTCGGGGAACGCGGCCTCGACCATGGCGGTCTTGCCGGTGCCGGGCGGCCCGTACAGCAGGACCGGGACCTGCTGCTGCCGGAGCCGGCGCAGTTCCTCCACGTCCCAGCCCTTGCCGAGCCGGCGCGGGTGGTACAGGGTCCCGTTCGGGCGGGGCACCGGCGCCGGCCGGCCCGGCCGGGTACCGCCGCTTCCCTTACCCCCGCTGGGACGCGGTGCGGCGGGCGGCATGGCGCCGGCGGCGTCGATGCCGGCCTGGGTGATCTGGAAGCGGTGGTACGGGTCGCGGTGGTGGGTGGCGTGCCCGGCCGCGACCATCTTCTTCAGGACTTCGGTCACCGCACCGGAGGACGGGACACCGAGGGCTTTGGTGATCTCGCCGGGGCTGAGGAGGTCGTCGGGGTGGTCGACCAGGTACAGGGCGACGAGCGGGTACAGGTAACCGGCCCGCGCCGGCACCGCACCGGTGCCGGTGGGCGGGGTTGGTGTGGTCATGGGTGGCCTCGATTCGAGGGTCGGGCCCGCGCATCCGTCTCCGGATGCGCGGGCGGTGGGAGACCGCGCAGGTGGAGACGGGGCGGGGCCGGCCCTACTCGAGGTCGTGGACCTCTGGTGTCGGGCGGCCATCCCCGGTGGTGCTCAAGGGGTGCTCAGGTGCTGGACGGGTCTGCTGACCCGCCGGGATGTGCGTGCAAGACAGGTTCCGGGCGTGCCGGGTTCGGGCCTGCCGGTCGGGGGGCGTCGGACCTCAGTCGGTGTTGTGCCAGGTGAAGTCGCGCATGCGGTACCAGCCGTCGCGGCGGGGTAGGAGCCGAGACACGCGTTGGCGGTGGTCGACTTGGTTGAACCCGTACCGGGTCCGGCGTACGACTGGTCGTGACGGGGTGGGGTGCAGGTCCGCCGCGGCGAGTTCCGTGAGGACCGGTGCCAGCGCGAGGACGGCCGGCCATGGCTCGGCCGCGTCGCTGGGCGCCTGGACGTGTACTGCCGCGCTGAGCCCGTCGGGGATCAGTTGGGTCGGCTGCCACTGGATGCCGTCGGGCCGGAGCAGGGCCTCGGTGAGGAGCGGCTCGCAGGCGCGCTCGAAGTCGCTGAGGGTGGTTTCGAGGATGCCGACCTGCGACTCGTGGGTGCGGATGCTCTCGTGCAGCCACGTCGCCCAGTGGGCGATGTCGTCGCTGTCGACGTTCGGGTCCGGGCGGACTTCCTCGCGGGCCCAGGCGATGGGCCGCTGTAGCAGGCCCAGTGCGTAGTCGGCGGCGGCATAGCGGCCGGCAACGGCGATCCAGTCCGCGGTGGCGCCGGACCGGGCGGTGGCGGCCATGTCGAAGGTTTCGTCGTCGATGACGAAGCCGGCGTTCTCGGTCAGGATGCGCAGGTACGCGTCGAGTGGCATGGCGGCTGGAAGCGGATAGCTGTCATCGATGCTCATCGCTCTTCCGTTCGTTTCGGATCGGATGGTGTCGCCCAGGTCTCTTCCGGGCCGTCGGGGTTCATCCGGCTGCGGCGGCGGGCGTCGTGGAGCTGCCGCGGCGGTCGCGTGCTCTCGCGGGTAGACGCTGCTGCTGCCGTTACGGCTGATGTGCCGTCCGGTCGGTCGATGTCGGGTGGACGCGGCCCAGGACCCGCCAGCCGGTGCCGGCCCAGATCTCCCACTGGGTGCCGGACGGGTGCGGGTGGGCCTCGGTGAGGTGCCGGGTGAGGTCGGCGACGGTGGCCGGGTCCCGCGCCGCGACCGGGCGGATGATGTGCAGGTCCAGGGTGTTGCCGTCCTCGTCGCGGAGCCGGACGAGCGCCGTCCCGGCCGCGGTGGCGTCCCGGATCAGCTCCGCCGTGTCGTACTCCTCGACGAGCGCGTCGAGGACCTGCTCCTCGGTCGCCGGTGCACCGCTGCGGCGGCACGCCGCGACGTAGGCGGCCAGTTCCCGCCACCCGAACCGTGGGTGCGCCACGTACGGTTCGGTGGCCCCGCCGTTGCCGTCGTTGGTGATGCTGCCGACGGTGACCGCGTCGAACGCGACCGTGGCAGTGAACGCCACCCCATGGTGCGTGGACATCTGCTGCAGGGCGGTGACCCGCAGCCGGTCGTGCGGCACCCGCAGCTGCGTGTGGGGCAGGATCACGTACTGCTGGTGGGCGCCGGGAGCGGGCAGGTCACCGACGATCCGGTCGCACACGTCCGGGTCGACCGCGTACCACTGCCAGATGCGGCCCATCACCGCGTACCGGCCGTCCGCGTCCGGGCCGGTCCGGTTGATCGCGGTCGGGTCGTCCTGGACGAGGCGCAGGTCGGCGACGACCTCGTCGCCGTCGAAGGCCAGGATCGCCAGTTCCGCGTTGACCTGGTTCTCGACGTCGGCCGGGCTCAGACCGTCGTCGAGCATGCGCTGCTGGTATTCGCGGCGGCTGTGCTCGTGCTCGGCGACGATCGCCTCGGCGACCGTCCTGGTGCACCGGAACACCGCCGAGCCGTTCCACGTGTCGGCCAGTGTGCCGACGTACCCGACGTCGATCCGGTCGGCGCCGTCCTCGGCGTCGTACCTCGACCATTCGCAGGCGAACACGCCGATCGAGCCGATCCGCAGCTGCCCGGGGTGCAGGTGGGACAGGTCCCGGCCGTCGCCGGTCGGGCTGGCCGCTCGCCGGCACAGCTCAGTGACGCGGTCGGTGGCTGCGGTGTCGAACGCGTCGCGGTAGGCATCGACCGCCTGCTGCTGTTGCGCGCCGGTGAGTGCGGGCCAGTCGGGGGCATCAGCGCCGGCGGTGTCGCGGTACACGTCCGCTTCGGTCGGGCTGCCGGTGTGTCGTGCGGCGCGGTCCAGGCGGGGCAGGTTGTCCAGCACGGCCGGGTCGCCGTCGTCGATGCCGGTGAGGACCCGCCGCGCCGTGACCTTCATGTCGCCGGTCGCACGGCCACCGATGGTGTCCTGGGCCCACCATTCGGCGGCGGCACGACCGGCGTCGGCGCCCGCGTCGCGCGACGCGGTCAGGATGTGCTGCCACCGGTTGCCGGCTGCCGCCGGTTCAGCCGCTGCCGTGGCTGGGTCGGTGGGTGCGTCTCGGGTTGGGTTGTGGCGTGGGTTGCTGGTCATGGAGTGTCCTTTGCAGTGGTGCGGACATGAGGACACCGCCGGCAGCACCCGACGAGCGGGGCTTCCGGCGGTGCGGATGGGCACGGTGAGCGCAATACCTGCGGCGCGCTTGTGGTGGTGCCGGGGGGTGCGGCCGGTGCTCAGCAGGTGCGGGCGAGCCGGTTGAGGCGGTGCAGGCCGGTCAGGACGCGGCCGGCGGAGGTCGTTCCGCTGCTGGTGGAGACCGTCGGGTGGAGCTCGCCGCGCCGGCGGATGATCTGCCAGGTGCCGCCGTGCAGGTCGAGGGCGGTGACGGCGCGGACCTCGGTGCGCTGCGAGTCGGGGGCGGCGGCGAGGTCGCCGTGGCGGTAGCCGGGCCGGATCGGCGCCTGCCAGCCTTCGAAGCAGAACGCGAACCCGGCGAGGCGGCGCCCGTCGTGGTGCAGCCAGTCGCGTAGCCAGTCGCGCATCGGAGTGGCGGCGAGGTCGCCGGCGAGGCGTAGCAGTACGTCCACCGGGTGGGCGGCGTCAGCGGGCCGGACGGCGCCGGCTGCGGGGACGGTCCCGGGTTCGCGCCAGGTGATGGGGCTGATCAGGCTGGGGTCGATCTCGACGTGAATCTTGGTGGCGGAGACCCGGCGGAAGAAGATCCCGGTCAGGATCGGCGGCTGGTCCCAGCCGTGCCGGTCCAGCCGGATCTCGGTCTGTACGAGGGCGTCGGTGACCGCGTCGCGCAGCCCGGACGGGAGCCTGTCGTGGGTGCTGCCGCGCCGATGCCCGATGGGCTGGATGGGGAACCGCTGTACGGGTGTCATGGTCGTTCCTTTCCGGGCCGGTAGGCCCGCTGGGTGATGGAGGTTGTGGGCGCGGGATTTCCGCGCCGGTGAACGCATCGACGCCCGGCCACGCTGCGGTGGTCAAGCCGTCGCATGGCCTGTGGTGCCGGGAGGCGCGTGCTGGCACTCGGGCGCTGCCGGGGACCGTGCGGGATGCCTACGATCGACTGCGCGCTCGATGTCCGTGCTGTCGCGTCTCGGCCGTTGCCGATCAGGGATTGGTGGTCATGTCGAGGCCGAGGCGCTGACGTTCCAGCGTCAGCAGCGCCCGCACCGGCTCCTGCCAGCTGTCATCACCGATGGCGGCGGGCGTCGTGCCGGCGGCGAGGGCGCGTAGTGCGGGGATCTGTTCGGCGTACCCGCCGCCGAGCAACGTGAGGTCGGTGCACGCGCGCTCCACGAGGTCGCGGGCCTTCTTCGCCCAAGGCCCGGGCCGGCCCCACTGCTCCCGTTTGCGGCCGTGCAGCGGTCCTTCGCAGAGGTTGTAGCCCAGCCACACGACCGGCGGGTGTACACCGACCGTTTCGGCGAGCAGTGCGACCTTGTCGTAGTCCCAGGCCCGGCCGCCCATCGACTTGCGGTAACCGGCGGGTTTCGGGTCGGTCAGCATCCGCCAGTACTCCGGGTGCACGGCGGTGGAGGCGACCATGTCCTTCACGTCGACGAACCCGCCGCCGGTGAGTGCCTGCGGGAGCCGGTCGGTGAGCAGGTGCGCCAGTTCCCGGCGGGTGACCGGTACGGCCGGGTCGTCGGCGCCGGACAGCCGTACCGCGCGCCGGTTCCCCGGCTTCACGGGCACCGGCTCCTCGACGAGGTCGGGCAGGGTTCCGCCGTCGGCGAGCAGACCGAGCAGCAGGCCGATGATCTCGCTGAGCATGGTTTCGAAGCCGCGGCTGCGGTCGTGGTAGTCCGGGGTCGGAATGTAGGGTCCGCCGCCGCGGTGTCCGATGCGGTGGGCCGCCTCGTGTCCCAGGACGGTCAGGGTCCGGTGCGGGTCGGTGAGGATGTCGCGGTGGATGGCGGTGTCGCCGGTGAGCGGGGTGTAGAACCCGTCCGCGCACGGGCTTTCCTCGCTGTCGGAGTACACCCGGACCCGGTCCAGGGCGTACGGGCCGACCGCCCGCAGGATCAGTGTCCGCGCGGCGGTGAGCGTGCCGCGTTCCTGGGCGGTGAGGTCCCGGTCGCGGACCCAGGTGGTCTTGCCGCGGGCTCGCTGGTAGTGCTGTTGCTGCCGGACCCGGGCGATCTCGACGCCGAGCAGGGTCATCAGGGCCCACTGCTGCGCGGCCGGTAGACCGGTCGCGGCGACTTGGGTGTAGCCGTTGTCCTGTAGGTCCAGGACCGATTCCTCGTTGCCGCGGCCGGCGAAGAACGCCCTGGCGGGCAGGTGGGATCGGGCCCAGGTCCGCCACGCGGCGCGGGCCCTGGGGCCGGTGATGTCGCTGAAGAACTGTTCCGGTTCGCGGAGGCTCTCCCCGGCGAGGACGTGCGTCGCGAACCGGTCGATGAGCTGCTGGTCCTCGCTCGCGGCGAGGATGCGGCGGACCGCGTCGCGCAGGGCGCCGGCCTCGATGACGGTCCGGTCCCGGTTCTGCAGCGCCTTGTCGTCCAGCGGCAGGTCGTAGGAGGCGAGCAGCCCCGGCATCGTCGAGACCAGGACGCCGCCGATCCATACCTGGCCGGGGTCGCTGGTCAGCACACAGCTGCCGGGTGCTGCGGGTGGGGTGTAGCCGGGTTCGGTCAGCATCCGGAACCGTCCGATGGCCTCCTCGGCGAGGGCCTGCGGGCAGGCGACGGTGAAGACGGTGCCGTGGGTGCGGTCGTTGCGGTACAGGTGGTAGACGAGGACTTCCGCGCCCTGCCCGGACTTGGACGGGATGAGGCCTGCGAGGAGGCGTCGTCGTTCGACGGTCGGGGTGAATCCGTAGCCGACCGTCTCACAGCGCACCTCGCCAACCTCGGGGCTGCGGGCCAGGACCAGGCAGGCGAGTTTCTTGCCCTCGCCGAATTGGCCGATCTGCTGCGCGGTCTTGTCGGAGTGGCCGAGGATCATGCCTTCCTCGGGGATGCCGGGTCCGTCGTCGGTGATGGTGAGGACGCCGTCGGCCCACGCCACGCGTGCGGCGGGGTCCTCGTCGAGGGCGTTGGCGATGAGCTCGCACAGCGCCCGGACCGGGGTCCAGGACTTCACGTAGTCCGGGGAGATGGGGTAGGCGAGGGTGTCGTCGGCCGGTTCCGGCACGGCGTCGGTGGTGTCGATGCCGTGTGGTTCGGTGTGCCGGTCAGGGCTGGCACCGGTGGTCATGGTGGATCTCCTTGTCGTTGGTCGTGCCGCTCGGTGCGGCGCGTGGCGTTGGTGGTGTGCGGTCGTGGCAGCGCTGACAGCCCGGGAAGGCGTCACATCCGGGTGTGGGCCGGGTTGGTGGCGTGGTCCTGCAGCGGGTGCTGCCTGGCGTGGCCGCTGCGGGGTGCCGGCGGGACAAGTCCTCGCCCGGTGATCGGTTCCCGGGTTGCCGCAGCGTGTTCGCGGTCGGCGGCCGTTGGTTTGGCTGCTGTCCCTGGCGTCGCCGGCCGGTGCTGCCGGCCTGGGGTTGGTTGTCACGTCAGGACCGGACGGCGACGCCTGAGATCGACGCTCGCCTTCCAGCGGCGGTCAAGTCGGCCTTCGCCGGCGGTCCGGCTTGAGGCCGCTGGCTAGCCGTTCTGCCTCGTCGCCGATGCCGGTGTTGGTCGTGCCGCTGGCGATGCTGGCGACGGCCAGGAGGTGACCGTGCGGCGCGTCAGTGTCCGGTGAGCGCCCACGCTGCGGCCCGACCGATGGGGTACGCGCAGTCGATCGGGCGCCGGAGGGTGCGACGGAGTCGCATGCCCTGTCTGCGTGTTCCGGGGCAGGCTGCCGCGCGGCCCTTCCCGGGACGCGCGGCAGCGGATGTGATACCGCGTCGTGCGGGAAGGAGGGCCGGTACCCGCTATGGGCGTACGGCGGTGGTGCCGACATGCGGCCGTGCCGGACCCTTGGGAGCAGGTCGGGTGGTGTCCGGCGGCCGGTCAAGCTGGTGGTGCGGGTGGTGGCTGCGCCGATGGGTTACCGGCGCGGTAGTAGTGCCGTCGGGTCAGTGGCGCAGGTCGACGTCGATGGTGGGGCGACGGGAGACGGTGAGGGTGAGGCCGAAGGCGCTGCCGTCGGACAGTTCGAGGTAGATGCCGCGGTCGAGGGTGAGGACGCCCGCGTCGCGGTAGGTGTGGGCGGTGAGCGTGATCGGGGTGCCGTCGCGCTCGATGAGCACGGGCAGGTCGGCGTCGGTGCACAGCTGCTCGAGGGTGTCGCTGTCCAGGAGGGCGGTGACGAGGTCCTGCAGGAGCTGTTCGTGGCCGTAGTCGTCGTCGGGGTCGTGCATCGGTGGCTGTTCCTCTCGGTGTGGTGATGGAAGGTGGTGCCGTCCCGGGTCGCGTCGGTTGTCGTGACCGGTGCGTGGGCCGGGGCGGTCGTCGGCGTGTCCTGGTGCTGGGTCGGTTGGTCAGTGCGTGGTGTCGATCCAGAGGTGGTGCCGGGTGGGGCAGGCACGGTCGTGGACCTGCGCGATGGTGTCGGCGATCGGGTCGGTGAGCCGGGTCAGTCGCAGCGCCAGCCAGACCGTGTTCGGCCCGTCGCGGCGGACCATGTGCAGGAGTTGGTGGCCGATGACGGTGCTGAACGTGTTCGGGTGTGCCGCCTGCAGCGCGTCGAACGCGCTGCGGTGCGCGCTCGCCTGGTCGGGCTGGTAGGCGTTCCAGGTGGTGAAGTGGCCGAGGTCGAGGTAGTGGGGCCCGTAGACCGTCAGCACGGTGCCGGAGAACTCGGGGCCGTAGGCGAGCAGTGGGAGGCCGGGGATGCGGCTGCGGCGTTCGCGGACGGTGAGTGGGATCCGTCCGTCGAGCCGCCACCACGCCGGGGGCATCTCAGTGCCTTCGTCGAGGGTGTAGTCGTCGTCGATCACCGCTGGGACTCCTGTGTGTGGGCCTGCTCCGGGCGCGGTGGCCACGGTTGGCGGTGCCAGTCGAGGGCCGGGTCGGGGCCCTCCCAGGAGCCGCAGATGGTGCAGGTCCGGGTGGTGTCGACGCCGGTCCCGGACGGCCACGGCAGTTCGCGGTAGGCGATCTCCTCCACCGCACCGCAGACGCCGCACCGGATGAGGTCGCCGTCGGGGCCGTGCGGTTCGAAGACCGGCTCGGGTTCGGAGTCGGTGATCGGGGCCGCGGTCCAGGGCAGGGCGGGGTGCGCGACGCGCGACCAGCCGGTACCGTCCTCGGTGACCGGGGTCCGGTCGCCGAGGGTGTCGACCAGCCAGGTCTGGCCATGCTCGGTGACGGTGAAGACCGGGCTGTGATCGGTGTGGCTGCAGCCGGTGTCGGCGAGGAGCCGCTGCAGCACCGCGGGCTGGAAGCGGGCGAGGTCGCCGCCGAGCCGGTAGCCGGGGCAGGTCTGGCCCGGGTAGGTGCCGAGC
>NZ_JBFAZW010000159.1:0-18751 GCF_040682015.1 Dactylosporangium sp. NPDC051485 | reverse complement strand
CCGCGCGCACCTCCCGAACCCGACCTCGCCCCAACAACAAACGCGGGCTGACCGGCGTCACCAATCAGCCCGCGTTTAGCACCAGTCACCTAGGCGACATACCGGCGCCACCGGGTCCCGGGACGCAAAGACGCAGGCCAGAGCACAGGCACAGGCTCTCAGCGGTCGGTAGAGACGTGGAGTGGGAGCACCGCCTGTTCGCCGGACGCGACCTCGCCGCGCTCGAGGGCGCGGCCCCGTCCACGTAGGACCGGGCCGCGCCTTCTCACCCCGCGACGGGTGGCTGCACGTGCCTCAGTTGACGTACACCGGCGGGCTGCCGGCGACGGTGGTGTCCTGCACCGGGGCGTAGGTGGCGCTGAAGTAGCCGTTCGGGAAGCACGACGACGGGCCGGAGAAGCGGTTGAACTGCTGGTTCGTGAACGTGATGGACTGCCCGACGTTATTCGCCACGCCCAGCACCTGGTTGAGGTCGGCGCGGTAGACGCAGGTGATGGTGCCCAGGCCCGACGTGAGCTTGATGGTCGTCTGGATCGGCAGTGCCGTGGTGCCGGTCACCTTGACCTGGTTGCTCGGCGGCGAGGTCACGGTGGTGGCGTACGGCAGGTTGTTCACCACGATGCTCTGCACCGCGGTGACGGTGGGGATGCCCGTCGGCGTACACGAGGAGAAGTTCTGCAGGGTCAGGGACTCGCTGGCGGTGCCGGGCGCGGGCACGTTGTTCGTCACGGTGGCGCCGAAGTTCGACACCGTGCACGTGATGAAACTGGAGCCGCCCGGCGTGTTGTAGAACGTGGCCGTGGCGCCGGTCTGCAGCGGCGCGCTGACCGCGTCGCCGTTGGCCACGTTGGGGCCGCCGGCGCTGCCGCGGGTCAGCACGTCGACGGTCGCGGCTTGTGCCGCGGCGGGGAAGATCCCGGCCGCCAGGACCGCGGTGAGCGCGGCGGCGGAGAGGGTCCAGATCTTGCGCATGGCGGGGCCTTTCTCGTGCGGGTACCCGCGGCCGCTCAGTGCGCGGACGCGGCGATGGCCTTCTTGAGGTCGTCGAGGCTCGAGTCGACGGCCAGCGACGTGGTCGTCTGGCTGAACACGACGGCGTTGTGCCCGGCCGCGGCGGGCAGGCCGAACACGGTGTTGATGACCCAGTCCAGCGAGCCGCCGATGCCGCAGCCGCCGGCCACCGGCACCGAGACGCTGTTGTCCACCAGCGACGCGCCGGAGAACGACACGACGAAGGCGCCGAAGCCGTTCGGGTCCGAGGCGAGGTCGATGACGCCGGGGTCGCCGGTGATCGGGACGTTCGGCGGCGGTGGGCTGGTCGTGCCGGTGGTCGGGCCGATCACGATCGGGCTGCTGTTCGAGCCGATGTAGCAGTGCAGCCCGAAGAGCGCGTTGAACAGGTGGAGCTTGACGGGCAGGCGGAACACCGGGGCGGGCTCGCCGGTGGCGAGCGGGACGAACTCGGTGATCGGCCCGGCCAGCTCGACCTGGGCGAACACGCTCGTGACGCCGGGCAGGAAGTTGGCCAGCCCGGGGATGGGGACCTGCAGCGGCGACGAGGTCAGCGTCTTGCCGTCGGCGGACGGCACGGTGCTGAACACGTTGGCCACGGTGCCGTCCGGGAACTCGACCGTCGGCCCGCTCGCCGGCCAGTACACGCCGAACTGCAGCGTGATCGGCTGGGTGAGCGGGACGGTGGTGGAGCCGATGGTGACGCTGCCGCCGCGGGTCACCGAGGTGACGCAGCCGACCTGCTGGTTGCCCGGGTCGGCGAGGACCGGGCTGGACAGCGGGCAGTTGCCCATCCCGGCGTAGATGCCGGTCGGCTTCGCGGCCGCCACCGGATGGGCACCGGCGGGGGTGCCGAAGACCGCGAGGACGCCGGCGGCCGTCACCGCGGCCGCGACGGACACACGTCTGGAGCGCATGGAACCTCCTGCTGGGTTTCGGTGGGTTGTGACGAGTTGTAAACCCGTCGAGTATCCAACGTCAAGAAATCATTCTTGGTGATCTATTCGCGGAGATCGAAAACCGTCAGAGTTTTCAATTGGTGAAATACGGTCGGCCGGGGTTGACCTGATCAATACCCGCGAGTAACTTCCGGGGGGCCGCTGTCCGCAGAGCGCGTGGAGGTCCCGCCATGACCCAGGCCGAAGATCAGGAAGAACAGCCGCAGGGAAGGACCCGGTGGCGCCGATTCGCATTGACGATGGGCATTTCCACGATGGTCACCGCCGGCCTCGTGGTGCTCACCGCGCAGGGCGTCATCGCCGCCTCGTTCTCGGTGTCCGGGCTGCCGTTCGTGGTGACCGCGGACGAGCTGCAGGGCACGGGCTTCGAGCAGTACGCGGTGCTCGACCAGATGGAGCCCGGCAGCCCCAACGAGGGCGACACCGGGGGCCAGCTGATCCTCATCGTCTCGGCGATCGACAATGCCAAGCTCAGCAACCTGTGCCAGAGCATCAGCCTCGGCGGGACGAACCTGAGGCTGACCGCGGGCAACGCCGATCACCCGGTCACCGCCACCAAGCTGATCGTCGACTCCGACCTCATCACCGGCGACGCCAGCTTCACCTCGATCGACATCGGCCAGGACGCCAGCACGCTGACCCGGGTGCCCGGCGCCACCGGCGGGATCGGCATCTTCGGTCAGCAGGCCGAGACCGTGAACATCAAGCACCTGCGGCAGAACAACTACGCCACCACGGCCGCCACCTTCAACCTGCCCGGCCTGCACATGAGCTTCAGCGCCGAGGGCTGCTGAGTTGCGCCGCTCCTTCCGCGGCTGGCGGCGCAGCCGGCCCTTCTGGGGCGGGCTGTTCATCGTCGTCGCCGCCGTGGAGATCTTCCTGACCGTCAAGGCCCCGCTGCCGGTGGTGGTGCACGTCGGCATGCAGGGCCTGGCCGGCTTCCTCGTGCCCATCATCATGCTGCTGTGCGGGGTGCTGCTGTGGTTCACCCCGGCCAACCGGACGTTCTACTCGATCCTGGCCCTGCTCATGGCCTTCGCCTCCTGGGTCACGTCCAACCTCGGCGGCTTCCTGATCGGGCTGCTCCTCGGCATGATCGGCGGCTCCCTGGCCTTCTCCTGGCAGCCGGCACCGCCGCGAAAGCCCGCACCTGCCCTCCCGCCCGACGCGGACACCGCCGAACTGACCGAGCGCGCCGAACGGTAGCCGGCGAGCTGCCGTCGGTACCGCTCATTCGATCGGCTTGTCGCGGTGGGTGAACCCGTCCGGGGCGGACAGCTCGAAGCGGGCCAGGTTCTCCGGCGTGCGCGGCAGCCACTCGTAGTCGAAGGTGGCCGCCCCCGTCTGGCGCACGGGCAGGTAGGTCGCGCCGTCCACCCAGAGATCCGTTGATCCGTCGGTGGCGCTGAGGTGGAGCGTCTCGTGCCCGCCCATCGTCTCCGGCCCGACGAGCCGCAGCCTGTTCGCGTCCAGCAGCACGCGGATGCGCTGCGGATCGTCGTACGCGTCGGGCCACATCAGCCGCCGCACGATGACCGCGCCGGAGGACCGGCCGGTCGGCTGGGTCGCCTCGTCCCACCAGGCCCGATGCTGGTAGTCCACCACGAGGAGGTACGTGCCGGTGGCGAGCGTCCCCCTCGCCAGCATCGAGACCTTCGGCCCGGCCGCGTCGCTGACGTCCTGGCGCTCGCGGTGGGTCGCGCCGTCGACGCTGCTGTGCCACGTCACCCCGTCCCCGGCCTTCCAGGTGACGACCCTGACGTAGTCGTCGGCGCGTGCTCTGGCTGACCCGGCCCACGGTGGTCGAGCAGCCGCGGGGGCGCGGCTATGACCTGCACGAGCCCGACGCCGAGCAGGCGAATGCCCGGATGCCGGCGCATCCGGGCATTCTCGCGGGTCCGATGGTCAGATCCGGAACCGCCCCACCGCCTGCTGCAGGTCCGAGGCCAGCCGGCTCAGCTCGCCCACCGTCTGGTCCACCTCGACCAGCGTCGACGTGGTGCTCCCGGCCGCCTCCGCCACCCCGGCGATGGTCCCCGCGATGTTGCTCACCCCGTGGGCCGCGTCGCTCACGCTGCGGCTCATCTCGCTCGTCGTGGCCGTCTGCTCCTCCACCGCCGAGGCGATGGTGAGCTGGTAGTCGTTGATGCGGGCGATGATCCGGGAGATCTCGCCGATGGCCTGCACCGCGTTGGCCGTGTCCGACTGGATGGCCTCGACGCGGCGGGAGATGTCCTCGGTGGCCCGGGCGGTCTCCTGGGCCAGGTCCTTCACCTCGCTCGCCACGACCGCGAAGCCCTTGCCCGCGGCGCCGGCCCGGGCGGCCTCGATGGTGGCGTTGAGGGCCAGGAGGTTGGTCTGCTCGGCGATCGAGGTGATCACCTTGACGACGTTGCCGATCTCGGTGGAGGAGTCGCCGAGCTTGGAGACGGTCTGGTTCGTGGTCTCGGCCACGCCGACCGCCTCCGAGGCCACCTGGGCGGCGTCGTTGGCGTTCTGGGCGATCTCGCGGATCGACGCGCCCATCTCCTCGGCGCCGGCGGCGACCGTCTGGACGTTGTGCGAGACCGCGCCCGCGTCGCCGGCGACCACGTTGGCGCGGGCGGCGGCGGTCTGGGCGCTGTCGCCGATGCGCGACGTCACGCCGGTCAGGCGGCTGGTGCTCTGGCCGAGGGTGCTCGCGGCGGAGGCCAGGGTTTCCACGGTACGTCCAATGCCCTCGTTGGCCCGGTTCACCGCCACCGCCATGGCGCCCAGCTCGTCGCGGGCGAGCACCTCGGCCCGGCGGGTGAGGTCACCGGAGGCGGCGGCGTCCAGCGTTTCGGCGACGGCGTGCAGCTGGCGGGTCATCCGCCGGGAGATGACCCAGGCCAGGCCGAGCGCCAGCAGCAGGCCCGCGGCCAGCGAGCCGATCGTCCAGTTGCGGGCGGTGCGGTACGCGCTGAGCGAGTCGGCCGCCATCTTGGCCGCCTCCGAGGACTCCAGCGTCTGCAGGGTGGCCAGCTGGGTGTTCATCTGGCCCTCGAGCTTCTGCCAGGCCTGGGACGCGTCGGACGGGATGGTGGTGCCCGCCTTCGGCTGCTCCCGCCACACGACGACGTTGCGCAGGTTGACGTACTCGTCCCAGCTCGCGGAGAACGCCTGGGTGGCGCTCTCCCGGGCCGACGAGCCGGTGGCGCGCTGGCGGTACTGCGCGATCCCCTGCGCGACCAGCTGGTCGCCGTCGTTGCGGGCCTGCAGCGCGCGCGGGCCGAGGGTCGGGTCGGAGCTCGCCCACCCCGACAGCGACTGGGCGCGGTAGTTCTCGCTGACGCCCTGCCGGATGACCACCAGCTGGGCGACGCTTTCGAGGTGCTGCTGCTGCAGCTGCTCGAGGCGGTCGTTGATGCGCGACATGCTGACGATCGACAGGATGGCCACCCCGATCGCGACCAGCGACACCAGCGCGACGCCAATGAAGTTCTTCACGCCCACGGGGCGGTCGGCGACCCAGCCGATGATCGGGGGCCGCCGCACGGTCACGTCAAAGGTATGCACATCGGCCCATCGGCGCCGGCGGGACGCCGGTTTAGGAAAAATGCCTGCGCCGCGGACGGATGCCGCTGCGGTCGGCCGTTCGGCGCCCACGGGTGGCCGTGTCGCGTATGACAGACATTGACGGGCGCCTCTAGCCTGAATCCGTGGCGTGGATCCTGCGGTGGCGGTGGGTGGTGGCGGGCCTCGGGCTCGTGGCGGGGGCCGGCCTCGGGCTGGCGGTGTGGGCGGCCGGGCTGTTGCCGGGGCCGTGGCTGTTCGCGATGGTCGGCGCGCTCGCCGGGGCGGTCGTCGCGGGCGTCTATCTTGCGTTGCGCGGCACCGCCCGGCTCGACGGGGTCAAGATCTCGGTGCCGAACTTCACCGAGCTGAGCTTCACCATCACCGACGACCGGCGGCGCATCGCCTGGACGCTCTTCGTCGAGGTGGCCACCCGCACCTCCACGCAGCCGCTGGCCGACGGCACCGGGTCGCTGCGCGAGGCCCTCACGTCGCTCTACGGGCTCTTCGGCTGCGTCCGCAACACGCTGGAGGAGGCGCCGCCGACCCGCGTCGACACGGCCGGGCCGACGGTGGAGTACCTCGCCATCGCCCTGCTCAACGACGTGCTGCGGCCCTTCCTGTCGCGCTGGCACCCGGAGCTGCTGGCGTGGGAGCGGGCCAACCCGGCGGCCGCGGAGCGGGACTGGCCGCTCAACCGGCCGTGCCGCGCCGACCTGGCCGCGGTGCAGGAGCGGGTGGCGCAGTACGCCATGGGCTTCGCCGAACTGGCCGAGTTCACCAAGGACTACGGGCTGAAGCTGCTGCACGCGGGTGCGGCCCTCGGCCCGGCCCCGGACCCGGCGCTGGGCATCCCGGCCCAGCAGGGGCCGGACGACCTGGCCTGACCGGGAGACGGCCCGACATGCTCCCTCCGGTCCTGGAGATCTACCTGGTGTGGCACCCGCGCGACGCCGCGGGCGCCGAGATCGTCGCCCAGCTCGACGCGCACTTTCACGGGGACCTGTTCACCGGGCTCATCGGCGGCGCGGTCGAGGTGTACGCGCGCTCGGAAGGCTGGCTGCGGCCCGGCGGGGCGCCCCGGCAGATCCCGGTGCCCGGTGACCCGCCGCCGAACGGGGTGGCCCAGGCGCAGTACGTCGTCATCGTGCCGGTGCTGGACTTCCGGCTGGCGCAGGCGGCCGCCGACCGCGACGGCGAGTGGTACGAGTACCTGGCCGCCATCCGCGGCGCCCAGTACGACGCCCCGGACCGGGTCGCCGTCTTCCCCGTGCTGGCCGACCTGCGCGCCGACGAGGGGGCGCTCGGCGAGCTGTTCGGCGAGCTGGTGTACATCGTGGTCAACGGGGTGACCGGCGAGACCCCGCAGGACCGGCGGCGCCGGGACCTGGTGCAGAGCATCGCCCAGTTCGTCGGCGGCGACGCCGGGCGGCGGCTGACCGTCTTCATCAGCCACACCCGGCGCACCGCCGAGGGCGACGGCGGCCAGCCGCAGGAAATCACCGAGCGGGTCCGCGCGGTCATCGCCCAGACCCGGCTGGCCGACTTCTTCGACGCGCAGGCGCTCGGGCCCGGCCGCGACTACTCCGAGGAGATCGCCAGGGCCGCCGCGAGCAGCGCCCTGCTGGCCCTGCGCAGCGACCACTACGCCAGCCGCGACTGGTGCCAGCGCGAGGTGGTCACCGCCAAGACGGCCGGCATGCCGGTGGTCATCCTCGACGCGCTGGTCCGCGGCGACCCGCGCGGCTCGTTCCTCATGGACCACGCGCCCCGGGTGCCGGTCGACGGCGACGACGGCGGGATCTGGGCCGGGCTCAACCTGCTCGTCGACGAGTGGCTCAAGCGCCTGCTGTGGCGGCGCCAGCACGAGCTCGCCGAGCGCGCCGCGCCCGGCCTCGGCGTGGGGTGGTGGGCCCCGCACGCGCCGGAGCCGACCACCCTGGCCATCTGGCTGGCCCGCGCCTACCCGGCCGGCGACCGGCCCGCCAGCCTGCGCATCCTGCACCCCGACCCGCCGCTGGGCGGGCCGGAGCGGGAGGTGCTGGCGCGGGTCGCCGCCCTCGGCGGGATCGCGACGCTGGAGATCCTGACCCCCCGCCAACTCGCCGCCCGCGGAGGCTGACATGACGAACGTGCGCGAGCTCCTGCCCCACGACGCCCTGCGGGGCCGGCGCATCGGGGTGTCCATCTCCGACAGCCCGGACCTGGGGCGGCTCGGCCTGCTCACCTCGCACCTGCGCCTCGCGCTG
The DNA here is from genome assembly GCF_040682015.1 of Dactylosporangium sp. NPDC051485. NCBI lineage: Bacteria > Bacillati > Actinomycetota > Actinomycetes > Micromonosporales > Micromonosporaceae > Dactylosporangium > Dactylosporangium sp. NPDC051485. The sequence goes on along the minus strand of NZ_JBFAZW010000159.1, from coordinate 10,998 downwards.
GGCGAGATCGCGCGGGCCGTGCTCGTCGCCGGCGGCTCGCTGGCCTACGGCGGGCACCTGGAGCCGACCGGGTTCACGCCGTTCCTGGCGCAGGAGCTGGAGCGGTACGGCGCCGCGGAGGGCCGCCTGCTGGTCTGCCTGGGCTGGCCGGTGCACCGCGAGGTCGCCCTGTCCGAGCTCGACCGCCGCGAGGAGGCGCTGGGCCTGGTGGCCCGGGTGGTGTACCTCGACCCGCACGGCGAGGAGATCCCGAAGGAGACCGACCGCGGGGAGGCGCCCGAGCCGACGACCGACCCGGTGGCGATGGCCGACGGGCTCACGGCGATGCGCCGGTACCTCACCGCCCACGTCGACGCCCGGGTGCTGCTCGGCGGCCGCCGCTCCGGCGCGGCGGGACGTTACCCGGGGCTGCTCGAGGAGGCGCTGCTCGCGCTGGAGTCCGGCCAGCCGCTGTTCCTGGCCGGCGGCTTCGGCGGCGTGACCGCCGACATCGCCGACGCGCTCGGCGTCGGGCTGGAGTGGCTGCCGCCCGCGGGCGACGCGCCCCCGGCCGACGGGCTGCCGCTCATCCGGGAGTTCCGCGACGCCGAGGAGCCCTGGCGGGCGCTGGCCAACGGCCTGGACGGGGCGGAGAACGCCCGGCTGGCCGCGTCGCACCGCCCGAGCGACGTCGCCGCCCTGGTCACGCTCGGCCTGGGCCGCGTGGCGGCGCTGGACGGCGACGGCGGTATCTGAACGCCGGTGGTGCCGGGCGCACCAGGGCGCCCGGCACCGAAGGGGGTTGCTCAGCCGTTGTCGACGTTGACGATCACTCGACCGGTGTCGAGGGTGGCGAAGGTGTACCCGTAGACCTCCACGTGCGCGGTGGCGTACGCGACACCGGGGATGAAGGGGGCCGGGCTGGCCGACGCCGTGACCTTGACCTTCTGGGTGGTGCCGGTGCAGGACTGGTTGTAGAGGACGCCGTACCCGTGCGTGGTCGCGCTGGGGCTGAGCGTCTGGCTGACGTCCGTGGACGCGGAGAAGTGGTTGCCCACCGGGCAGGTGAGGTTCAGGGTCACGATGGTCACCGCGCCCTTCGCCTTCAACTGGGCGTTCTGGGCGATCTTGACGGTCGCGCCGCCGTTGGACTCGGACTGCAGGTTGACGGCCGCGCCCGCCGGGACGGCGAACGCGAGCACCGCGCCGAGCGCGACCGCGCCCACGCCGAGGTGCTTCTTCTGGAGCTTCATGCAGGGTCCTCCCCGTTGATGGATGGTGCGGACTGCTCTTCGCCGTGGGAGGGGACGGCCAGGCCGATCAGCGCGCCGATCAGCAGCGGCACGACCGCCAGTTCCCACAGGAAGTCGAAGGCGCTGTGCACGGCGAGGGCGGCCAGTGCCGCCACCGCGCCGGTCCACAGCGGTGGTGTCGCCCCGCCGGCGCGCCCGCGCCGCAGCAGCACGACGACGGCCACGCCGAGGGCGGCCAGCGGCACGAGGCCGACGGCGCCGAGGTCGACGAGCCATTGCAGGTACTCGTTGTGCGCCCACCGGCTCGCCACGAGCTGGCCGCTGTAGTCCCGCCAGAAGTAGCGCGCCTGCCCCGGCCCGGAGCCCAGCAGCGGATGGGCGGCGGCCTGGTCCAGCGCCGAGTGCAGCGCCCCGCTGCGGCCGCGCGAGTCGACGTTGAACCGCCGCTGCGACACCGCCTCGAGCCGGGCCGGCAGCGGCCGCGTGAGCAGCAACGCCAGCCCGCCGGCGGCCGCGGCGAGCACCAACCCCCACGCCGCCGCGAGCCATCTGCCGGGCAGCCGCGGCAGGTGTACGGCCACCAGCCCGCCGACCGCGAGCCCCGCCAGCGCCAGGAGCGGATCGGGCTCGGCCGCGACCGGGAACGAGGGCACGAGCGCGGCCACGGCGATCGCCGCGCCCAGCAGGGCCGGGGCGAGGTGGCGGAGCACGTGACGTACCGGAGCGAAGATGAGCAACAGCAGGACTCCCGCGGCGAAGGCCAGCCCGCCGGCCCGGCTCAGCGTCGCCCCGAGCCCGGCCAGGATCAGGTAGAGCACCCAGGCCCGCCCGATCGATCCCGGCTCGACCAGCAGCAGCGCGAGCGCCAGCAGCCCCGCCACGGCGAGGACCGCGGCGGCCGCGTTCGGGTAGGTCAGGGTCGAGGCGGCCCGCCAGATCGTCGACTCGACGAGCACCGACCAGCGCTCGATCCGCCAGGCCACCCCGGCCCACCCGGTGACCGCGACCAGCGCCCCGATCCCGGTCAGCCCGGTGGCCAGGTCGGCCGCCGCCGCCCGCCGGGCCACGACCACCCCGGCCAGCAGCACCAGCAGCGACAGCGCGATGCCCCCGGCGGTCCCCCACCCGCCGGTCATCGCGGCCCGGGCCCCGGCCCACAGCACGATCGCCGCCCCCGTGACGGCGATCCACCGCAGCCCCCGGTCGAACCGGGCCCCCTCGCGCACGGCGAGCACGAGACTCACGATCGCCAATACGCTGGCCACAATCCGACCCGGAAGATAGAATCCGCCCTGCGCGACCACACCGGCCGTGATTGCCGCGAGAAGCACGAGCGTCGATGCCGAAAACCGTTGTTGGACAAGCGGATCCACCAGACTCACCCTCCCCGTCAGAGCGTCTGTCCTCGATGACTATAGCGATTAGCGACGATCCGATGCCGTTAGGAATTCGACACGAACCTTTGCGGCCTCTCAAGCGTTGCTGATCGACAAATGCTCACGCCAACGCCCTCGAAGCGCAGCGTGGTGGCGGTCCGGGCGGCTCGTCGAGGTACCCCGCCGCGCGCTACAGGCTTGCTACGCGACCGGCCCGGCGGCCCAGGCGAAGGTGACGAGCACCAGCAGTGGGAGGCCGACGAGCAGGAAGCCGGCGGCGCTGGCGAGGAAGAGGCCGGTGAACCCGTAGCGCGGCAGCAGGGCGGACCCGATGGCTGAGGCACAGACCGCGAGCAGCGCCGGACGGCGGGACGGCGCTCGGTCGTATCGGTGACCGAGCCAGGTGTTCACCGCGATGCCGCTGAGCGCCACCAGCGAGACGAGCGCGCCGATCGCGAAGGGCGACAGGTGCGCCCACTGCGCGCCGTAGAGCACGAGGTAGGAGCCGGCCATCGACTCGCCGATGCCAAGGACGAGGACCCCGGCGGCGAGCAGCACGATGAGCCGACGCCGCACGGCCCGGCCAGCGCCAGCGGTGGTGGTGCCGGACAGGTGCGGTGACGACAACGGCACCGGCGCCGCCGCTGGCGCTGGACCATGCGCTGGAAAGCGCCGTTGAATGCCTTCCAGATCGCGTCCAAAGGCCGCCTGACGCCGACCAACCACTGACCAATTCAACAACCCAGATCAGCCGTTCACTTGACACTCCCCGCATGCAACACAACGGCGATCCTCGCTGCGAGTGGTTTCGTGACCTACCGGGCGGGCCGCCTGCGGATCGCTGGCCGTGGCGAGCCCCATCCTGGCCGCCCGGTCTAGGTCCTGAAACACGGGACGCGAGGCTGATCTCCGACGTGCGTGGCGGTGTCCGGATGAGAACGGGTAAAATTCGCCAGGTCGGGCCGGACGCCGGGCCGAAGCGGTCGCCAAGGTGGTGCGGCCTCGTGTGCCACGATCGAACGCGGGTGGCCGACCCCAGGGCGAAAACAACGGGGGAGGGATGGGAATTGACGGCGTACCGCGGAGAAAGACTCGGAAGGATTTGAGCCGAATGACGTTTCGGTTGTGTTACACGCGCGAGTGGTTTGCCTCTCATCGCTCGAAGTCGTTCCAGATGATCATTCGTCGGTAAGATGCTCGTGCCGCCAGGGTTGTCGGGCCACCCAGCACGTTCTGCGACGAGGAGCAAAAAATCATGCCGTTCAAGGCTGAATACATCTGGGTCGACGGCACCCGGCCGACTGCGAAGCTGCGTTCCAAGACGAAGATCGTCGAGGACGGCGCCGAGCTTCCGATCTGGGGCTTCGACGGCTCGAGCACGAATCAGGCGCCCGGCGACAAGTCCGACTGCGTGCTGCGTCCGGTGTTCTCCTGTCCGGACCCGATCCGCGGCGGCAACAGCGTGCTGGTGATGTGCGAGGTCGAGCTGATCACCGGCGCGCCGCACCCGACCAACACCCGTCGCGCATGTGCCGAGGCGGCGGAGAAGTTCGCCGACCAGGAGGCGATCTTCGGCATCGAGCAGGAGTACACCTTCTTCAAGGACGGCCGCCCGTACGGCTTCCCGGTGGGTGGCGGCTTCCCGGCCCCGCAGGGCGGCTACTACTGCGGTGTCGGTGCGGACGAGGTGTTCGGCCGTGACGTCGTCGAGAAGCACATGGACCTGTGCCTGCAGGCCGGCCTGCACCTGTCCGGCATCAACGCCGAGGTCATGCCGGGCCAGTGGGAGTTCCAGATCGGACCGGTCGCCGCGCCGCAGGTGGCGGACGAGCTGTGGGTGGCCCGGTGGCTGCTCTACCGCATCGCCGAGGACTTCGACGTGTCGGCGATGCTGGACCCGAAGCCGGTGAAGGGCGACTGGAACGGCGCGGGCGCGCACACCAACTTCTCGACGAACGCGATGCGTGACAACTACGACGCGATCATCACGGCGTGTGACGCGCTGGGCAAGGACGGCAAGGTCGCCGAGCACATCGCGGGTTACGGCGCGGGCATCGAGCACCGCCTGACCGGCATGCATGAGACCGCCCCGTGGAGCGAGTACAGCTACGGCGTGTCCGACCGGGGCGCGTCGGTGCGCATCCCGTGGCAGGTCGAGCGCGACGGCAAGGGCTACATCGAGGACCGCCGGCCGAACGCGAACTGCGACCCGTACGTCGTCACCCGCCTGCTGATCAACACCTGCTGCTCGGCGCTGGCAAACGCCTGACATTCCCGCATGGACGAGTCGTACGCGTAGGGGCCGGCCAAGCGGTCCCTACGCGTATTCGCGTCGGAGCCCGGTGACGGCTGATGTGCATGACGGCTGGACTCATGCGTCAGTGGTAGTAGCGCTCCCCCGCGTAGGTCTCCAGCGCCTGGCGCACCAGCTGCTCGCCGAAGCCGCTCGTGCTCGTCAGGAAGAACACGCTGTGCGGCCGGGACCAGAAGCGGGCCGTGCCCTGGTCGCTGCCGAGCGGGGTGTTGCTGCCCGGCGTGCAGACCAGCCAGGTGCTGAGGCGGTGCCGGTGGAGGTACACCGTGGCCACCTGCGCCCACGGGAACGTCGTGTCCTGCCCGCCCAGCGTCACCGTGATCCCGTTGCCGTCGATGCGGGTCGGCCGGGTGTCGCGCGCGCACAGCACCCACTGGAACAGCTTGTAGCCGACCAGTCCCAGCCCGGCCAGGATGAGCAGCCAGCTCAGCGCGGTCCACAGCGCGCCGTCGAACGCGCCCAGGATGAGGCCGGCTATCGGGATCAGCGCGAGGCGGACGGTGGCCCCGCCGTGCTGGCTGAACGGGTTGGAGATGAGCTTGTACCGGTCCTGCGACCGCGACACCACCGGCGGCGACATGACCGGCGGCGGGCCGGCCGGGACCGGCGCCGGGCGCGGCGGCGGCGCCACCGCCGGGGGCATGACGACGGTGACGGACTCCTTGAGGGTGTTGCCGTCCCGGGAGGCGGGCGGCGGCGCCATGGCCGGCTCGGACAAGGGTGCGGTCGTGGACCCGGAGGCGGGAAGGGGCCCGGAGGCGGGAAGGGGGCCGGTGACGGGCATCGGCAGCGTGCGGTGGCGCGGCGCCGGCTCGTTGCCGGCCATCGCGAGGTACTGCAGCGCCCCCTCGGCCACGACCAGCTCCGGGTGGTGCACCCGCCGCGGCGAGCGGCCGGTGGCCTGGGTGAGCAGCGTGGCCACGAGCGGGGTGCGGGTCGCCCCGCCGACCATGAACAGCTCGGCCTGCCCGTCCCGGCCGATGCGGGCCCGGCGCAGCACCTCGTCGGTCATCATCACGGTGCGCTGGACCAGGTCGCGGGCGTCGCGCTCGAAGTCGCCGCGGGTCACCGAGACGTCCTCGTTGATGAGCGGCACCGGCACCCGGGCCAGCCGCTCGGTGCTCAGCTGTTCCTTCGCGCCGCGGCAGTCCTCCCACAGCATGCGGGCGTAGCGGCGGTCGGGCCCCTCGGGCTCGATGAGCCGGGCCCACTCGTCGGGGTGGCGGTCGCTGACCGAGCGGCCGACCCGGCGCAGCACCACCTCGTCGAGGTCGAGGCCGCCGACGTCGTCGAGGCCGGCCCTGGCCCGCAGGTCGAAGCCCGGGCCGTTGCGCTGCACGGCGGTCACGTCGCAGGTGCCGGCGCCGAGGTCGTAGACGACCAGCGGCTCCCCGCCGGCCCCGGCCGCCCCGGTGGCCAGCAGGTAGGCGGCGGCCGCCTCGGGCTCGCTGAGCAGGGTCGGCTCGGGCAGGCCGGCACGCTCGGCGGCGGCGCGCAGCACGGACTGCCGGTCGGCGTTCCAGGCGGCCGGGTGGGTGAGCACGACCCGCAGCCGGTCGGTGCGGGCCAGCCGCTGCGCCTCGGCGTAGACCTGGGCCAGGGTGGCCCCGATGACCTCGGCGATGGCGTACTCGGCGCCGCCCAGCAGCAGCCGCCCCTCGCCGATGCGCCGCTTCGGGTTGGGCTCGTAGGCGCCCGGGTCGCGGCCGGCCGAGTTCACGGCCTCGTTGCCGGTGACGAGGTTGCGGTGCTCGTCGGCCCACACGGCGGAGGGCAGCAGCGAGCGACCGCCCTCGAACTGCAACGGGAACGGCGCCTCCTTGGGCGGCTGCAGGTACGCCACCGTGTTGGTGGTGCCGTAGTCGATGCTCAGCCGGTACTCGCTCACTGGGAACCCCCTTGCAGGCTGAAGATGACGACGGCGACGAGGGCGGCGACCACGAGCGCGATCGCGCCGACGGCGACGAGGGTGCGCGGCTGGAAGCGGCGCACCGCGGCGCCCGGCAGCCGCGAGACCGTGGCCGACCCCGAGGCCGCCACCGCGGGACCCGGGCCGGCCGGCAGCGCGCGGGTCTTGGTCCGGCGCTCGGCGAGCACGAGCACGCCCCGCTCCGGCCAGATGTCGGTCAGCCCGGCGGCCAGGTAGCGGTCCCGGGCGGCCAGCTGGTCGACGCGGGCCTTGCCGGCGAGGGTCGGCTGGAAGCGCCGCAGGGCGAAGAGCAGCGCCGGCGGTACCTCGGAGATGGCATCGCGGGCGAGGAACTGCAGCACCTCCTGGAGGGTCCGCCCGTTCTCGGCCCGCAGGTGCGGCCCGAAGGCGGCGTCCAGCACCCGGAACCAGCGGTCCTGGGCCAGCTTCGCGTCGCCGGGCAGGAACGGGATGCAGTGCACCAGGAACTCGGCCCGGTCCAGGGCGGTGTGGTTGATCTGCAGCTGGTCGGGGTCGAAGGCGCGGTCCTCGGCGGCGCTGAGCAGCAGCTCGGTGATGTGCACGTCGGAGCCGGTGTGCCGGTTGGCCAGCTCGATGAGGTCGGCCAGGCTCAACCGGTCCATGAGGGCGCGCATGCCGGGGCGGCCCAGCGCCGGCGGCACCCCGAAGGTGACCGCCCGCTGGGCCAGCTCCACGACCGCGGCCGGGGCGGCGGTGGCGTTGCGCCCGTGCGCCGCCCAGCCGCGCAGGTAGTCCTCGACCAGCGTCGGGTCGAAGGCGGAGCCGCGCAGGGTCTCGCGCAGCGCGTTGCTGGCGGTGGCGCGCATGCAGCGCTGCACGGTGCAGCGGGCCACGAGCGTGGCCACGGCCGGGTGCCGGGCGGACAGGGCCCCGCTGGGCTGCCAGGCGAGGTACACGGTGCGCAGGTCGCCGTCGTTGAGCTTGCTCAGCTCCGACTCGACCTGGCGCAACCCGTCCTCGGTGCGCAGCAGCTCGACGTGCTCGGGGGCGGCCTGGCCGGAGGTGACCGCGTCGATGAGCGTGGTCTGCAGGATGCGCCCGCCGACGAGCACCTCGTCCTGCCACTGCCGCACGTCGGCCGCCCCGCCCAGGCGGCGCGCGCCGCGCAGCGGGGCGACGGCGGCCGCACCGCCGCGCCGCCACACGTCGGCCAGCTGGACGGCGAAGCCGGCCGGCCGGGCCCCGGCCGAGCCCGGGTAGAGCCGCAGCCGGGTGGCGGCGTAGCCGGTGCCGGAGCCGACCGTGTCCAGGAAGACCAGGCGGGGCAGGTCCGGGCCGGTGTCGTCGTCCTCGTTGGTGGCGAAGGTGAGCTCGCGGGCGTCGCCGAGCACGTCGACCAGGCCGCGCAGCAGGGCGGTGGCCGGGGCGTCGGGCAGGACCACGGTGAGCGGGGCCTCGGGGTTGTCCAGGACCCGGCCGAGCAGTTCGTCGAAGACCGGGCCGGGGTCGGTCACCGGGCGGGCCAGCGCGGCCGCGGCGTGCTCGCGCAGCGCGTGGTAGTCCACCGGGTCGAGGCGGCCGGGCGGGTACGCCTCGGGGCGGTTGCGCCCGGCCCAGTGCGGCCAGTCCTCCAGCCCGAGCGCGAGCTGGGCGGTGACGGCGTCCTCGGGGCCGATGAGGGCGTGCGCGATCGCCGCGCCGGGCCGGTTCTTGTCGTCGCGGGCCGGCACCTTGTGCAGCACCACCCCGACGCCCTCGATGCGCAGGTAGGCCAGCGACGGCCGGTCGTTGCGGCCGCTGGCCCGGGTGATGCGCAGCGCGAGCCGGTCGTCCCACCAGGCCACCGACGCCGGCGGCAGCGAGGTGGCGTCCGGCCCGACGCCGTCGTGGCCGTCGTCCTGCGAGCGGGCCCGCCAGCGGAAGACGATCTGGTCGATGCGCTCCATCGCGGCCCTCTCTACGAGCCCAGCAGTGACCGGTCGAGCACGCCGGTCATGGCGAACAGGGACAGCAGCGGGCGCAGCACCCGGCGGGGGCCGAAGCCCTCGGCCGGGAAGTGCCCGTTCACCGGGGCGACGCCGGCCGCCGAGGCGTAGTGCAGGCTCACGTCGCTGACCCGGTTGACCGGCGGCAGGAAGCGCTCGGCGCCGTTGTTGGCGAGGAACTCGTACACCTCCTCGCTCTCCTCGGCGACGGTCTGCAGCTGGCGGTTGTCGTCGCGGGACAGCCACCGGGCCACCTCCGGGCGCAGCGGGGCCAGCAGGTCGGACTTGGCCACCACCATGGCCGCCGGGATCGGCACGAACTGGGTGGCGGACTCGCCGCGGCTCTCCACCAGCCGGTCCAGCACGGCGTTGAACGCCGGGTCGCCGTACACGGTGGCCGGCTCGCCGAGCACGGTCGGCAGCGCCTTCTCCGGGTCGACGACGAAGAGCAGCGCGTTGACCGCGGACAGGAACGAGGTGTCCCGGAACCGGTCGCCGGTGCGGCGCCGGCGCAGCTGCTCGCCGGCCACGTCGAAGAACGCGACGGCGAAGTCGCGCCCGGCGTGGCGGCTGTACACCTTGGCCACGTAGCTGAACTCGATCGGGCTCTCCTGGGTCAGCGGCAGCAGCTCCCGCCGGTGGCAGAAGGGCTCGACGAACTCGGTGGTGTAGCGGTGTTCGATGGCCTCGTCGAGCCGCTCGACCCGCAGCCCCAGGTCGGCCATCTCCAGGTTGTTGCGCAGCGCCTCGACCATCGCGGCCAGCAGCAGGGTCTTGCCGGCGGCGCGGTGGCCGACCAGGCCGATGACGATCGGGTCGCCGTAGTCGCCGTAGCGGTCGGGCAGGTAGTGGGTGGTGGAGATGCCGTCGCGCATAAGGGTGCAGGCCCGCTGGGCGCCGAGGCGGCGCTCGTTGAACGCCTCCTTGGTCTCGTCGGCGCCGCGGGGCCGGAAGGGCCGGTGCTGCCTGGTCTCCACGTCGACCTCGACCCGCTGGGCCTTGCGCCAGTGGATCCATTGCAGGCAGATCGGGCACAGCACGCGGCCGAGCAGGCGGGCCGGGCTCGGCATGCTCATTTCGAGCCTCCCAGTTGGGTCACGACGAGGATGATCAGCAGCGCCGGCAGGCCGACGACCACGAGCCCGGCGACGCCGAGGTAGATGCGGCTGGACAGGTCGTCGCGGCTGTACCACAGCACGTCGAAGAGCTCGCGGGCGTACCGCCACGCCACCGCCCGCGGCGCCGCGCGCTCGGTGCGGTAGCGCCGCTTGGCCTCGACCAGGCGCCGGAACTCGTCGCGGGCCGGGCTGAGCGGGACCGTCGCCCGGGCCACCGCCGCGGGCAGGGGCGCCGGGGAGTACTGCTGCGGGATCTTGATGGTGGCCGTGGTCGCGTCGGCCGGGTCGGCGCTCTGCCACACCGGCTCGTAGCGGGCCTCCTCGACCCGCCGCAGCAGCGTGTGCGTGTCGGGCCGGTCCCTGGGGTCGTCGGCGAACACCCCCTCGAGCAGGGCCGAGAGCGCCGATCCGCCGCCGCGGGCGAGCTCGGCCCGGGCCTCGGCGGCCGTGACCGGGCCGGTCTGCAGGGCGATGCAGTACACCACCAGCCCGGCCTGGTAGACGTCGTGCGCCTCGGCGGCCAGCCGCAGCCCGTCGGGGCCGGCCGGGGGCAGCCAGCGCGGGTCGAGCACGGCCCGGGCCGGCTCGCCGACGGCGACGGCCTGGCCGAGGTTGACCAGCTGGGCGTGGGCGCCGTCCCACAGCACGTATTCCGGCAGGATCGCCCCGTGCGTGAGCCCCGCCTTGGCCAGCGTCCGGATCGCCACGAGCAGGTCGGCGAAGATGGTCAGCAGGGTCTCCGGCAGCGGGGCGCCGGGCTGGCCGGCCACCGGCACGCCGCGGTAGGTGGTGGTGACGTGCGGCCGCTCGGCGGTGAGGTCGTGCTCGACGACCCGGCACAGCTGCAGCGGGTACATCGTGTCGCCGAGCCCCCAGACGAGGTTGCCGGCGTTGACCTCGGCGTGCACGAGCCGGTTGGCCTCGGGGGTGCGGGCGGTGCGGCGCAGCACCCGCTCGCCGGAGACGAGCCGGCCCCACTGCAGCTCGACCAGGTCCGGACGTTGTAAGTCCACAATGTGGGACGTGGCAGTGTGCCTCCAGTCGCGAAAATCCGGGTAGATTCGGGCTGGTCCGCCCATGGT
>NZ_JBFAZW010000158.1:0-18883 GCF_040682015.1 Dactylosporangium sp. NPDC051485 | reverse complement strand
GAAGCTGTACATCACGATGACCATGCTCGCGGCGCGTCCTCCTTACGACATCCAGAACGTACCGTCGAGGAGATGGGCCGAGTTGCTTGCGCTTCCTGATCCAGAAACGAACGGCGCTCGCCGCATCGCTGACGCCCTCAACTGGCTTCAGAGCGCAAAGCTCGTCGAGTTGCAGCGGAACCCCGGACTTCCTCCCCGAGTTGTTCTCCAGAGTCCATCAGGAAACGGTGCGAAATACAGCTGGAGGGGGGATTGGTGGGTAAATATCCCCGTTGGCTTCTGGGGGAACCGCTGGATCTATGAGCTGTGCGGGTATTCGGTGGCATTTCTTTTCGTTTTTCGGGACATGCGAAGTAATAGGGCCGAAAATGACCCACCGTGGTTGACTACAGCCCAAAAGGCCAGGTACGGCTTCTCCGAGGACACGTGGACTCGCGCAACAAAGGATCTATGTGATCGAAATCTTCTGGTTGTTCGTCGGGCGCCGCAAGGAAAAGATTTTGACTACACGCGGCTACGTAACACATACTGGCTAGACATCGATAAGTTGAGTTCGCCTGTGGTCGTCCCAGAGCCTGTCGGCGACTGGTGAAGGCATCTGTTTATTCGCAGTGGTGAACGTGAGTGCGGAGCGGCTCGGGCTTACCTGGCGTCGCCAACCACTGGAGTACCTCTATGTTCGCCCGATGGTCCGCAATCGGGTCGCTCATCTTCGGCGGCCTCGGGTAGGTCGCCACTACCTGCTGACCACCGCCGGCATCACGCCACGCCCGTGGCAGATCACCATCGTGGTCGCCTGTCTGCTGTCGCCGTGCTGGGCATGGGTGCGGCCCTCGCGCACCTAATATCCACGCTGACCACGAGTGGCTGCGCCTGGCCGCCTCACGCCCCAGGAACCCGGCCGCGCACCGATTCCCGTCCTTCCACAATGAGTCAGGAGACGTTCTCAGCATGACGAGCCATGAGCCAGATCGGGCCACCCGAACGGACTCGACTGGGACAAGGACGAGCACGAACGCCGAGGTGGTCGACTTCGGTGCCGCCCGCACCCGCCGCGACGGCGCCGCGGGGCACTTCGACGTCGGGCCGTCATTGCCAACCCGAAGCAGGCCGCTGCTCTGCTGGGCGCCGTGGCGGGTGAGAGCCCCGAGCTGGAGGCGTTCTTCGGCTGCATGTACTACGCCGGGCTGAGGCGTGGCGGAAGGCTCGCGAGAAGGTCCTCACGCCCGCTCAGGTGCGTTCGGCGCTCGCGAAGCGTCCCTACGACCTGCGTCACGCTTGCCTGTCGACGTGGCTGACCGCTGGCGTACCGGCTACCCAGGTCGCCGAATGGGCAGGCAACAGCGTCAAGGTGCTGCTGGACGTCTACGCGAAGTGCCTGGACGGGGGAACGGGGGCCGCGCTGTACCGCATCGGGCTCGCGCTGGGCCTCGAACAGGGCGCCGAGGACAAGGCTGCCGCCTGACCCGCCCGCAAACGTGGTCGCGTATTGGTCGCGACGGGTGAGATCCGCCTGTCCCGGGTGAGACGCAGTGGGACCGACGAGAGAGGCCCGCGACCGGAGTTTCCCCTGGTCGCGGGCCTCTCTGTACTGCCAGTGGCGGGTAGAGGATTCGAACCTCTGTAGCTTTCGCGACGGATTTACAGTCACAAGATTACTTCGGCCTTGACCTGCATAAACACTCGGTGCGCCGGAGCCGTTGCCGCGCCGTGACCGCGAGGCATGTCGCGCGCCTCATCTTCGTCGGTGGATGGCCATTCGTGCCGGCCAACGCCGGGCGCCACGGTTAGCCCCGAAATGATCAGCGCCCTGGTCTTCCGCGCAACGCGGTGACCAGGGCGCTAGTCGTGCTTTCAGACGGGTCGAGCCGAGGGGACTCGAACCCCCTGACCCCCACACTGCCAGGACCGACCTTGAGACCGTCGGCGACGGGCACGCAGGTCAGCGGCAAGAGGATCCGGCCGTTGCCCGTGAGTCCCCGCTCCACACCGCAGTCAACTTTGCGTAGTGGCACGGATGCGGCACGCCAGCTCCCATCCAATCCAACCTCCTCCTGCGGCTGGGACGGCATAACGGGGTCATTCGGCGTCCGGCACCGAATCTGCAGGTTCACCACCGGACTCCTCTGCCGCCAATAGAGCTAGAACCTGCTTACGCAACCAAGATCCCGTAACCGCACCGAGCGGAAGCATTTTTGCATCCCTCAAGATCGTTCTCATCTCAAAAATGCTCAGCTTATCGAGTGACATATCACCCGCTCTAAGTGCATCCTTCAGATCTGCGGCAGACTTGCGGCGCCAAAAGTCGGGATCACGGGGGATAAATTTCCGGCCGACGCTATTTTCAACTTGGCGTATCATGTCTATCTGGCTCGGCAAAAGGGGGAACGCCACCACTTCGCTGCCGTGATCATGATCAGGCAGCGACAGCACGTGAAGTAATTCAGCATAAGTATGCGTGGCATATTCCAGGTTAGTTAGGGTCATCTCCTCATGGTGCAGGTCGCGCGTTTCAACCTCCTTGCCAACACTGCCCGATTCCGAGGTTTCGCTGCGCTGAACAGTTCGCAGGAAGTCGATTCTAGCCCGCAAAGTTTCGCGCGCCCTTTGATGCGCCTCCAATTCGCGCTCCAGGACGATCTTGAGTTCATCGACAGCCGCCGGGGGGAAGTGAACAAACGCATCCTTCCGCCTTTTGGCATTAGATCGTATTGCATCAGTTTGCGCCAACGTTGCGACACTGACTTGCGCATTGAATTCAGACTGCGCATAGATCAAAAAGGTTTTGGTTTCAAGAGCAATAAAGTCGGCGCCAGTAAACGCGAAAGCCTCCTTTACTAGCTCAGGCAGAGCACCCACAGATTTACCCCGGATCTCAAGAAACCAATCAGCCTTACCATCCCGAGTAACGAGGATAAACGGCAATGCGCGACGCTTTGCCTCTAGCAAGCTTTGATGCCAAAGAAGGTAATCGCCGCATGGATCATCCTTGGATGCGTCTTTGAAACCAGGTGGCCTGCCCGTGCGGACGCGCTCCTCTGCCTCTTGGCGAGCGACTTCCATTTCCTCCGGCGGCAGTGGCTCACCAACACGACCAGAAAACAGCGTCTGCAGTTCCTCAAGGACAGGGTCGCTGCGCAGGAACCGATCCGAAACACCGTGAGCGGCTTGCAACTCGTTAATTCGCTCAGTCAACTTGCCCAGTGCAACACCGACCGAACTGGCAGTCTCCAGAAGCTCGGCAGCGGCGTCCTCATTGAGCGCCACTCGATTGATGAACTTACGCAATTGCTGCACCGCCGCGGCATCGTAACTTTTTCTGAATTCCGCGACCGCCTTGGCAACTTCGCTATACGCATCACCATGGGATGCAATTACATTCAGCCGGTTGCGATGGAACTCCAGCGCAACCTGGTGAGGAATCCACAGCCTGTCGCCGAGCGCCTTGAGGGCTGAGAACAATTCCAGCCTGGCTGCCTGAGTATAGCGATACGCATCCAGGAGAACATTGGTATCTACGACCACCAGGCCCGACTTCAAGACCTGCACCGTCCGCTCCCGATCAGGTGGAATCAACGGGAGAAAGCCGTCACTGAACTCAGCCACTGCTGCTGCCTATCTGGTGACATGGATGCGTACAGCAAGGATGCCATGAGGTATGGACGCCAGCCATCCGATTATCGGCAGCAAACTATCGCCCTTACGGGTCGGACCCCGGTTACAAAGTGTGTAGAAATTCGCAAAACTGGACATATCTATACCGCGCCGGGATGCTTCACGGCATCCTCTTCTTCTGCGCCAGGTAACAATGCACCTGCGCCGAGTGGGCTATGACGTTACTCCGTCCCCAGGCCCCAAGCGTCCGCGATAATTTCACTCAGCGTTAAGTAGCGTGGTATCCAGCCGAGGTCCAGCGCGGCGCGACTCACGTCGGCCACTCCAGCACCCGAGCGGCCATGATCTACCAGCACGCCACCCGCGAATCGCGATCACGCCATCGCGGCCGCCCTCGACGCCCTGATCGAGGAGGCGGGAAGCAAGATCAGCGCCTGATGTGGCACGCAAGTGGCACGCGGGCCGCTTGACCCCTGAAACGATGAACGCCCTGGCGTCGCGGCTGCCGCGATAACCAGGGCGTTTGTCGTGCTTCCAAATGGGTGGAGCCGAGGGGACTCGAAACCCATGACCCCCACACTGCCAGGACTGTGTCGGCAACGCCGCCCGACCTGCCACCGACTCAGGGCGCTGACTGGCTGGAACTTCCCCGCGATTCCCCGCCACGCCCCTCGATTCACTGACCGATCTGGCACGGATCTGGCACGCCCGAGACAGAGTCGAACCTGCGCTCGTGCCTCCGTAGGGCGAGTTGGACTCGCCCTATGACTACGGTTCTGAGCTGCTTGAACCTCTTCCGATACTTGCCGGTGATCGGCCACTTAGGCACGTTGGGGGAACGGTGACGAG
This sequence comes from Dactylosporangium sp. NPDC051485, assembly GCF_040682015.1. Classification (NCBI taxonomy): domain Bacteria; kingdom Bacillati; phylum Actinomycetota; class Actinomycetes; order Micromonosporales; family Micromonosporaceae; genus Dactylosporangium; species Dactylosporangium sp. NPDC051485. Next base: position 14,419 of record NZ_JBFAZW010000158.1, on the reverse strand, counting down.
GGACACGCCGACACATCTGTCCGGTCCGCCGGTGTGCTGCCGGCTGTCAATGATCCGTCTGAGGACACTCCGCGCGTGGTCCGGCTCTGTGACGAGGGTCTGCCGTGCGGCGACGACTCACTCTGGGAGTCTCGCGACGGCGGTCTGAGCCGCAGACCAAGAGTCGCACGCTAGCGCGGGGCGGCCCGCCCGCGGCGTCTACGCCAGCAGCGGGCTCGTGTCTGTGGTGGTCGGCGGCGGATGAGGCGTTCGGCTGTATGACTGGCTGTGCAGCCGGTCGGAGGAATCCCGCCGGACCTAGCGTTCCGCCCACATGTCAACGACAATGTGCGATGCGCGATTCTGCGTACGACAAGCACGCCATCGGCTGGCTCTTGACTTATTAGGTCAGCTGTCACGGCTGGGTTAGCTAAGGACATCCTGGAGGACGGAAGATGGAGCTTATAGGCACACTAGTCGCCATCGTCGCCGCCTACATAGGCTACGTCACGTGGAAAAGTCAGATCAGCACGAGCTTTAAGCGGCTGCACTATACGGGCAACAGCATGCCGCTCGTATCGTGGGCGTTTCCGCAATACCTCGTTGACCAGATGACATTGGATGTCGCGGGTCAACAACTGGCCTATCCCGTACTCCATGTTCTCCGAATAGAGAACACCGGCAGAGCGCCAATAAAGCCCAGCGATTTCGGCGGTCCAATCAGGGTCCGATTCTCGGAGCAATCTTGGGTTTGCCAAGGCGTAATTAGCTGGAACCGTTCCGATGTGCTTGACGGAGTCGACGGTCTTGCCATCGAGGGAGGCGAGATGTCGTTTGCTCCCATACTCCTCAACCCTGGCGATCAAGTCACCATGCTAGTCGTAGTAGATGGGGTACCTGCCGAGCCTCACGTAAGTGCACGGATCGCCGGCGTCGAAGAATTGCTTTACCTACCCCTGATACATGATAGAAACAACACTTACAAGCTCCACGTGGAGTCTATCGTTCATCCTGCGATGCCGAGTGAATGGCCACAGGTCATGATCCTCCTCGGCCCGCTCTTTAGAACCTATAAAGAGGCCAACATTCGACAGTTGGGTGCAACCCTTGAAGGGAGGCGCGCCACCAACCCGCATTTCGCAGCTTTCTCGATCAAAGATGATTCAAGTGAGCATGGCTCGCGCTTTCGCGTGCCATTGGTGTTGAGATGGCCGAAGTCAACGATAGTCGGCGTGCAGGTTCGGTATCAGGGAGAGGAAACTCCGGTCAGATCGGATGGCTTCGTCCGCTGGAACGCTCACGAACTCAGCGTCAACCGAATCCCAGAACAGGCCACTGAGGGACTGTCGGTAGGCGTTGTGTTGAGTGGAGACGGCACAGATATCGAGGTTTTCAAGCGACCCTCTTTTGTCAAGGACGTCCAGTTGGCCCGTACGGACTTGGAAGACATCGTCGAAAAGAATCTGGCTCAAACGAAACCTCGGATGCTTCTTGCCAACATATGGGTATATAAGAAATGGGCGACGTACTATCCCGCCATCAAGGAGAACTACGGGCAACTTTTGCGGACAGCCCAGTCAAAACTGCGCAGAATTCGCGGCAAGAGCTTTGAGCACCGTGACAACTAGTTCGTTCGCGATCGGCGTGGCTCCGCTCGCTCGGAGGTCACGCCGACAGCCTCGGCCGCAGCGCATCGGTCAGCATGGTGATTCGGGCCGCCCCGGCGCCAGTGCTGTCGATAAGCGCTTGCGTACGATTGATGGTGCGCTGCAACGCATCCGTATCGGATCTGGCAGGCAAATCTGGCGGCAGCATACAAAGCGGTACGGCAACAACGCCGGTCGGCCTCGTCGTTCCAGCCTCGGCCGCTGGCCACCGTCGCCCCCGAGAGGTGCAGCCACCCCCACGCTCCCTCCTTGGGCGGCCGCTCGTACTCGTCATCTGTGAGGTGGAGCACTTCCTCTGGCCGCAGCCCGGCGTAGTACATGCAGCCGAAGAACGCCTCCAGCTCCGGGCTGGCCTTGGCAACCTCTGCTAGCAGCGCGGCGGCCTGCTTCGGGTTGGCGACCACCGCACGGTCGACGCTCTCGTCCTTCTTGGGCGCCGACCAGCTCACCAGCGAGAGCGGGTGAACGTCGAGGAGGCGCAGCTCCACGGCGTACCGCAGCGCGTTGGAGAACACCGCGCGCTTCCGGGTGACGGTCGAGGCCTCGGCGGGCGTGCCGTCCATCTTCAGCGCGAGCGTGTCGAGCACCTTCCGGACCAGTGCCGCATCGGTAAGCGCCGACAGGTTGACGGTGTTCGCCTGCACCCACGCGACCGCGCCCGCCAGTTTGGCCGGCGGCGGCCCAGCGGTTCGCGCCATGGTGTTGAAGGCGTAGCCGTACAGCGCAGCGCGCATCGTCTTGTCGTCGGGCACCCCACGGTCGCTCGCCAGCAGCGCGGGCGTGACCGTAGCCAGCGTCTCGGCGATGCCCTTGCGATGGTTCGGCGAGGCGTGCGGCCACTTCATGTCGACGTACTCCGTGGCGTGCTGGTACCAGGACTTCGTGCGCAACGCGCGGGCCATCGGCTCCGGCAGGCCGCTGGCCTCGTCGAACGCCACTCCTTCCCGCTGCGCCACGATCAGTAGGGAGCGGTAGCTCTCCGCGAGTGCTCGCGTCTGGAACGACTCGCCGAACTCCTCACCAGCCACGAGCCACCGCAGGCGGTACGTACTGCGGGGCTTGCCGGTCTTGCGGTCCTTACCCTTGTGCTCGCGGATTCCCCAGATCCGAACGTCGAAGGTCGTCATGCAGCCTGCGGCTCCTCTCGGCTGGCCAGCCATGCGTCAAAGTCCGTGCGGCGGATGCGGAGTTGCCCATTCGGCAACTTGTAGGTGCGGGGTGCCTCGCCGATCGCCTTCCAGCGGAAGAACGTCGACTTCGGCACGTCCAGCTCGGCAAGGAAGTCGGCAAGGGTCAGGAACTCTCGACGGCTCACGGATCGCGCCTCCTGGTCGATGCGTGCGGCGCGCTGAGATCGACGCTGACCACCCGCCGAGCACGGGGGGTCCTCCGGCTGATCGCGGGCGGACGAAACGTCTACGGACGTTTGGGAGGGGGCCTGAGAGGGCCGCAGAGGCAAGATCTTACGCATGTCGATGTCTTCCTAAGCGTCAGTCGGTCTGAGGGGCTCTGAGGCGGTCGGCCTGTCGACTGGCGTGGGCCGTTGAGCGCCGGGAGATGCGGATGACAGAACTGACAGAACCTCGGCCGGGATGGGGTTGTGTCAGTTCTGTCAGTTCTGTCAGGGGCATCAGGCGACGCGCCGCGCGCCGTTGATCGGGTGGACGGTCGCGGCCGGGCGGTGCACATCGGGGTGCACGAGGTAGCTCGGCGACGGTGGCCGTCCGCCCTTGGCAGTGCGCGCCGGTGCCTCCAGTTGGCGCAGGTAGCCGTGCGCGTCGAGCACGTCAAGCGCCGGATCGAGATCGGCGACGGTGGCGAGCTGAGCGCTCTTGACCGCGCGGAACAGCTCCCGCTTGGTGAAAGCGGTGGTACCGGTGCGTTCGATCCAGGCCAGGACGGTGCGGGCGTTGCGGGTGGCCGGGTCGGCGCCCATGTCGTCGAATGCGGCTAGGGCGTGCGCGGCGAAGAACTCGCCGAGCATCGCGGCCCGGTCGATGATGTCGGCGCCGATCGGCTTGCCCCACCCGTCGCGCAGGTGCTCGGCGAGGTGGATCAGCCCGGCGAGCCGGACCACGGCGCCGGTGTACTTGCTGCCCCAGTCCACGATGTGACCCCACGCCCCGCCCGGCGCGAGACGCGGCTCAACGCTGCGCTCAATGTCCAACACGCGCTCGTTGGCTTCGGCGGTGAGCAGCAGCACAGCCGGGTCGGTCCACTCCGCCAGGGACAGCACCAGCGCGGACAGGTTCTCCGTGTACGCGGTGGCGACGTTGGCGGGCACCGGGTCGGCGCCGACCTTGCGACGCCCGACCGTGTTCTCCGGCAGGGAGAACAGGATCCGGGCGAGCAGCCCGAGGCCACGGAAGCCGGGCATGCTCGCGATGTCGCGCAGCACGTCAGGCTGCACGGCCAGGCCCAACGTGAGCGCCGGTTTCTCGACGTGCTCGGCGTCGCGGCTCTGCCGGCCGATGCGCATCATGTCCCCGGCGTGGCCCTTGAGGAACACCTCCAGGTTCGGGGTACCGGAGTACCGCCCGGCGATGGTGGCGAAGATGCCGCCTTCCGGTGACAGCACCGCCAGGCGGCCACCCTGCGCGGCGAGCAGGGATGCTGCGGCTTCGCTGGTCACGTCGTCGGCGACCAACTGCGGCAGCACGGGTACGGTGACCGCCTCGGCTTGCATCGCGGCGGCGGTGGCCTCCGCGAGGAGCGTGTCACGGCCGGACGCGTCGGCGTTCGCGGCGGCGTTCGCGGCCCGTTCGGCGGCTTTCCCGGCGACCTTGGCCGCGAGCTCCGCTTCCACGATGACCGGCTTGGTCCGCTCCACCAGCGCCCGCTCAGCGCCGAGCAGCGGTCCGGTCATCGCGGAGAACACCGCCGACTTGCGGGAGCCGGGCGGCAGCACGACGACCGTGAACAGGTTGGTTGGTTCCCGCCATGAGCCGCGCACCTCCACCTCGGCGCGGCCACCGGCGGCTGTGGACAGCGCGGCGAGCGCGATGCTGCCGGGCAGGTCGAGCGGGGTTTGGGTGAACTCCGCGACGGCGTAGACCATCTCGGCGACCCAGTCGGGCAGCACCTCGGCCGGGAAGGTGGGCAGGTGCCGTCCCGTGCCGATCGGGATCAGCGTCGGCCACCCGCCCGCCGTGGCGGTGTCGAGCATCGCCCGCCCGGCGGCTACCACGTCGGTCACGTCGGCGCCGGAGGCTGCCAGGTTGGCGAGCTGGGCGCCGAGGTCGACCACCTGACGGCGCCGGGCGTGGTCGGCCACGATCGCGGCGTAGTGCCCGGCGTTGGCGACGCTCGGCACGGCCTGCATCAGGGTGTGCAGGTAGGCGGCACCGCCCAACTTGGCCAGGTCGCCCACCTCGGCGAGGTACGCGGCCACGGCCACGGCGTCGATCGGGCGTCCGGCCGCGTGCAGGTTCAGCAGCGTTTCCCACAACGCGGCGTGGTCCGGGCGGTGGAAGTCGCTCGGCGCGAGCGTGACGGCCAGGTCGCCGAGCACGTCCGGGGCGAGCAGGACCGCACCGATCACGGCCTGCTCAGCGGCCAAATCGTGCGTCGTTCGACTCATGGATCGCTCCTCAGGCAAAACGGTCACGGATCATGCGATCCGGCGACGGGTAGACAGGTCGATGACCGGCGCGATCGGCAGGTCAACCACGACGGCCAGGCCGTCATCGCCGGTGCTGCGGTGCTCGGTCGGCGCGTCCGCCTCGGCTTGCGCGCACACCAGGTGACAGGGCACGCCGCGCTCGTCGCACATCAGCGCCGCACCGGCCCGGACGCTTTCGGCGACGTGTCGGCAGCGGCCGTCGTAGAGCTGGAAACCGTCGCCCGTGGCGGCGCGCAGGTCCCGCACGTCATCAAGGCTGACCTTGCAAATCTTGCCGCCCGCTGGCTGCATGCCGGCTCGTCTCGCCGTCTCGGCGACTGCTGGCGTGAAGGTGGTCGGCGTGTAGTTGGGGTGGCTGTACACGAACGCGTCGGCGGGCAGCTCGGCGAGCACGCTGTGCATCGCGGCGGCGTCGGCCAGGTCCCGGAGCACGACGATCGGCCGCACCCCACAGTCAGCGGCATGGGCCAGGTCGTCCGGGGCCCACACACAGGCCAAGAGCCGATCCTTCGGCACCCGCGCGGCCCACAACTCCAAGACACGGCGCCGCACGGTAGGCGTGCTGCTCTCCCCGCCCCCGATCGTGCCCGAGACGAGGAACAGGTCAAGCCACGTCGCCCCGGCCCGCTCCGCATACGCCGAGCACGCGCCCTCATCGACACTGCCGTTCGCGTTCATCAGGGTCAGCACCGGGACCATCACCCGCGCGACCGTCACGCCGCCATCACCTCCGAACTCGGCGCGGTACGCCCGCGGCTTCCGCTCACGACCACGGCGTGAACCGACCGCGCCGCTTCCAAGGGCGTCACGCGGTCGGTGCGGATGGCCAGGTCAAACCCGGTCGGGTGCTCCCCAAGGTCCCGTTGGGTTTCATCCCACGCGGCGAGCCGCGCGCCCGCATCGGTGTCGCCGCGCGCCGCCGAGCGCTGCGCCGTCATGGCGCGGGGGCACCACAGCAGCACCCGGACCCATACGGCCGGGAACGCCTCGACGGCGGTCAGCGCGTCGACCTGGCCGAGGTGCAGCACCGGGATACCGCCCGCCTCGGCCACGCTCGCCAGTGAGGCGCGGTCGAGTCAACGAGGATCGCGGGCTGAAGCACCGCGCCAAGATGGCCACCCGCCCGGTCCCCGTGGCGCCACCGCTCGCCGACATGCTCGTCCGGCACATCGCCGAGTACCCACCTGCGGACAACGGGCGGTTGTTCGTCACGCGGCGCGGTCCCTGGGGGCGCTACGTCCCCACCCTCGGACAGCCGATCCCGAACAACACGTACACGACAGCATGGCGGAAGGCCCGCGAGAAGGTCCTCACGCCCGCCCAACAGCGCTCGTTGCTCGCCAAGCGGCCGTACGACCTGCGGCACGCTTGCCTGTCGACGTGGCTCAACGCTGGTGTGCCGCCGACCCAGGTAGCCGATTGGGCGGGCAACAGCGTCAAGGTGCTCCTGGAGGTCTACGCCAAGTGCCTCGACGGGGAGACGGCCACCGCGCTCAACCGCATCGCCCTAGCCCTGGGCCTCGACCCCGCCCCGGAGGGCGAGGCCGACGACCAGGGCGACACCGAGGAGGCTGAACCGCCGGGCGCGGCCTGATCATGGCGGAAACTTTGCCGCGTATTTGCCGCGACTGGTGAGCTTCGGCTGGTTCGGGTGAGACGTAGTGGGACCGAAGCAAGAGGCCCGTGACCGGGGTTTTCCCTGGTCACGGGCCTCTTTTTGCTGCCTGTGGCGGGTAGAGGATTCGAACCTCTGTAGCTTTCGCGACGGATTTACAGTCCGCTCCCATTGGCCGCTCGGGCAACCCGCCTGGCGGAAGCCAGAATAGCGGTAGGACCCGGGGGCAATGCAAACGGGTACCCTCGGCACGCCCACAACCGTGTATCCAGGTAGCAAGCAGGAGGCGTCTGCCATGGCTTCGGCACCCTCGTTCGACATCGTCAGCAAGGTCGACCGGCAGGAGGTCGACAACGCGCTCAACCAGGCCGAGAAGGAGCTTGCGCAGCGGTTCGACTTCCGCGGCACCGGGGCTGAGATCAAGTGGGCCGGGGAGGAGACGGTCGCGCTTCAGGCGGAGACCGAGGAGCGGGTGGTGGCCGCGCTCGAGGTTTTCAAGGAGAAGCTGGTCAAGCGGAACATCTCGCTCAAGTCCCTCGATGCGGGCGAGGCCCGGGCGTCGGGGAAGACCTACAAGATCGACGCGCGGATTGTGCAGGGGATCGAGTCGGACAAGGCCAAGGCGATCTCGAAGAAGATCCGCGACGAGGGGCCGAAGGGCGTCCAGGCGCAGATCCAGGGCGACCAGCTGCGGGTGACCGGCAAGAAGAGGGACGACCTGCAGGCCGTCATCGCCCTGCTCAAGCAGGAGGACTTCGGCATCGCCCTGCAGTTCACCAACTACCGCTGAGACGATCGCCACACGGCCCCAACCGAAAGGCTGGGGCCGCGTTCAGCGCAGGGCTCGGATGGCGGTCAGGGTGGTGTGGACGTTGAACTGGTCGCCGTCGTCGCTGTTCCAGCCGCCGTCGCTGCGCTGGGTTTCCCACAGGCGGCGGCGGGCGGCGCTCAGGAGCCAGTCGTCCGTCGACATGCCTACGCGGCGCAGGGAGGCGAAGAGCCAGGCGGTGTCGGCGCCGGTCATGTTCGGGACGCGGTCGGCCAGGGCGACCTGGATCTGGGCGGACTCGTAGAACCACCCCAGGTGGTACAGGACGGCGCAGCCCAGCCAACCGGTCACCAGGAACGAGGGCCATGATCCGTCAGGGCGCAGCGACGCCCTGAACGCCTCCGCCGCCCTTGCGATGCGGGCCGCGTGCTCGTCCTCGTCGCCCGGGGTGGGGCCGCCGACGATCAGCCAGAAGGCGGCGCTGGTGGTGAGGAACAGGCGGGCCTCGTCGTCGCCCGGCTGGGCCCACGGCGGGGCGACGCCGGCCAGGGACTCGTCCTCTTCCCACATGCCGTCGGGGCGCTGGCTCTCGCCGAGCCAGTGCAGGGCCTTGCGGGCGGCCGGGCGGTCGATGGCGCCGAGGTCGTCCAGTTCCCCGAGACGGAAGCAGGTGGCGTCGACCGAGGCCACGTGGGCGCCCCAGTACGCCGGCCAGCCCCCCGTCGACGCCTGCCCGACCTCGGCCTTGTCCAGGATGTCGGGCGGGGGCGTCTGGCCGGTGCGCAGCCAGGCGAGGCGGGCGCGGTCCACGGCGTCGCCATGGGCGACGACGTAACCGATCGCGGCGTCAAGGTCCACCATGGGGCGTACCGTACCGCCTGCCCGCCTCGCTCGGGTGATCCGCTTAGTAGACCGGCAGTGAGGGGTCGACGGTCTTCACCCAGGAGACCACCCCGCCCTGCACGTGGACGGCGTCCTTGAAGCCGGCGGCCTTGACGGCGGCGAGCGCCTCGGCCGAGCGGACGCCGCTCTTGCAGTACAGAACGATCTGCTTGTCCTGAGGAAGGCCCGAGAGGGCGTTGCCGTTGAGGATCTCGCCCTTCGGGACGAGCCGCGCGCCGGGCACCCGGACGATCTCCCACTCGGCCGGCTCGCGCACGTCGATGAGCTCGATCGGCTTGCCGGAGTCCTGCCACTCCTTGAGCTCGGTCGCCGTGATCGTGGAACCGATCGTGGCGGCCTGGGCCTCGTCGGAGACCGCGCCGCAGAAGTCGTCGTAGTCGATGAGGCCGGTGACGGTGGGGTTCTCGCCGCAGATCGCGCAGTTCGGGTCCTTGCGCAGCTTGATCTTGCGGTACTCCATCTCCAGGGCGTCGTACACCATCAGGCGGCCCAGCAGCGTCTCGCCGACGCCGGTGAGGAGCTTGATCGCCTCGGTGACCTGGATCGCGCCGATCGACGCGCACAGGACGCCGAGCACGCCGCCCTCGGCGCAGGAGGGGACCATGCCGGGCGGGGGCGGCTCGGGGTAGAGGCAGCGGTAGCAGGGGCCGTGCTCGGCCCAGAAGACCGACGCCTGGCCGTCGAAGCGGTAGATCGAGCCCCACACGTAGGGCTTGCCGAGCAGCACCGCGGCGTCGTTGACCATGTAGCGCGTCGCGAAGTTGTCGGTGCCGTCGATGATGAGGTCGTACTGCGCGAAGATCTCCAGGACGTTGTCGTTGCTGAGCGCCTCGTTGTGCAGCACGACGTTGACGTACGGGTTGATCTCCAGCACCGAGTCGCGCGCCGACTCCGCCTTCGGCCGGCCGATGTCCGACTGGCCGTGGATGATCTGGCGCTGCAGGTTGGACTCGTCCACGGTGTCGAACTCGATGATGCCGAGCGTGCCGACGCCCGCGGCCGCCAGGTACATCAGGGCGGGGGACCCGAGGCCGCCCGCGCCGACACACAGCACCTTGGCGTTCTTGAGTCGCTTCTGCCCGGCCACCCCGACGTCGGGGATGATCAGATGACGCGAATAGCGGCGGACCTCGTCCACCGACAGGTCGGCGGCGGGTTCGACCAGAGGAGGCAACGACATGGTTCTCATTCTGCCGCGCCGGGGTGCCAAACCCGAGTGAGCTACGGCACTTTGGGTCCGGTGTACCGCTTGCCGTCCACGTAGGGCCAGGAGTTCGCCACGCAGCCCTTGAGCCCGTAGGTCTGCTGCATCATGACGGGCGCCGCCTGCCCCTCCCCGGGGCAGGCCTCGTGACCGCCGCCGAGTTCGTGGCCGGTTTCGTGATTGACGACGTACGTCTGGTAGTCGGCCACCGGCGCGCCGTACTCGGGAATCGCGGTCAGCCAGCGGGCGAGGTTGATGATGACCTTGCCGGTGACGCGGCAGGAGGTGTAGCCGTCGGTGTGCAACCCGGCCGTCGCGCACATCGCCTCGGAGGTGGCGGGCGTGGCCAGGAAAACCGTGAAGTCCGCGGCGCCCTCCCCGGCCACCCGCTGCAGCCGCAGGTCGCCGCCGGCGGTCCACCCGCGCGGGTCGGCGTAGGTCTTCTCGACCGCGGCGGCGAACGCGTCGGCCTGCTGGCCGGAGCCGTTCTCGACGGCCACGCGGTACTTCTTCAGCGCCCCCGCCGCCCCGGCGATCGGCCCGGCGGTGGTGGCGAAGGCGAACGTCCCGTCGCCCTTGGCCGGCCCGGCCTCCGGCGGCGGGCTGGCCGGCTGCGACGGCGGGACCAGCATCGGCCTCTCGCTGCGCGCCGGCGCGGCGACCGGCGGCGCGTCGTCGGCGAAGAGCATCTGGCGGCCCATGCCGAGGATCGCGACGAGCCCGGCGAAGGCCATCACGCCGGCCACCGTGTACCGGCGGCGGCGGGCCTCCTCGCGGCGGCGGTGGCGGGCGGCCCGCACCATGTCGCGGGCGGCCGTCAGGTCGCTCGGCAGTGGCTCCGGCTCCCGCCGGCGGTCGCTGATCAGCCGGCTCGCCATCGATGTTCAGCTTGCCATGCGCACCCTGGCGACGCGCGGGCGGACCGCCTCCTGCACCTGTACCGCAACCGGCGCCCCCGCCGCCGCGGCGACCTCGTCCAGCAGGCCGAAGACCGCGCGGGCGACCGAGCGGGGCACCTCCATCTGGGCGACGTGGCCGACGCCCTCGAGCATCATCAGCCGGCTGTCCGGGATCAGCTGGGCGACCTGCGGAGCCGTGCGGATGTCCACGAGCCTGTCCTGCCGCCCGGCGATGACCAGGGTCGGCGCGCTGATCCGGGCGGCAGACCGCCAGATGGAGCCCTCGCCCGGCAGGTACGCCCGCAGGAAGCTGCCGACCAGGCCACGGAGGCTGCCGACGTAGGCCTCGGCGTACCACGGCACCTGATGGCGCAGGCGCGCCTCCTCGATCGCCTCCAGCCGCCGCTGCTCCGGGTAGCGGGCCGGGTCGGCGTAGCAGGAGTCGATCACCATGGCGGCGAGCTCCTCGGGGTCCATCGCCGCCATCCGGCGCCCGGCCAGCCGCGCCGCGTTGGGCAGCAGCAGGAACGGCACGATCCGCCCCTGCAGGGAGCGGCGCGGGTCGAGGAACGGCATCGCCGGCGAGATCAGCGTCAGCGAGCGGATCAGGTCGGGGCGTTTTGCGGCCGCCTTGACGCTCACGGCGCCGCCCATCGAGTTGCCGAACAGGTGGACCGGGCCGCGGTCGCTGTGCTCGATCCAGCGGATGACGTGCTGCGACATCGCGTCGAGGCTGTAGCTGCGGGCCCGGCCGCTGTAGCCGAAGCCCGGCAGGTCGATGGCCTGCCCGTCCAGGGCGACCCCGTCGGTGCGGGCGGCCAGGATGCCGGCCAGGTCGGTCCAGTTGGTCGACGAGCCGCCGAGGCCGTGGACGTAGAGCGCGGGCTCGGCGCCGGGCCGCTCGGACGGGGTGTCGCGGACGTACGCGACCGATCCGTCGAGCTCGACCTCTCGTCCCGGCCATCGCTCCGGCAGTTGCTCAGGTGTCGGGACGGTGAACCCCGGGACAAGAGACGCTCGCTTCATGACCCAAGTGTGCCCCGGCCAGGCGAACTCCACGCGATCTTGTCGCGCTTCCGCCCTTGGTCAGGGGAGCAGGGCCTCCAGCCGGCGGTTCACGGCGGCCATCGTCGCGCGGACCACGGCCTGGCGGGAGTCGCCGTCGCCAGACACCACCGCGGAGCCGGTCAGCTGTTCCACGAAGCCGTCGTACATCAGGAGCAGCACGACGACCGCGACCTCGCACCCGCCGAGAGCGACCACGGCGGCGTGCTCGACGTAGCAGCGCGCCCGGATGGTGGCGTCGGAGTCGACGAGCAGCTGGTCGACGGCGGAGGCGGCGGCCAGGGCGGCCAGCTTCAGCATGTAGCCGTCGAAGTTGGGTCCGCTGGCCACGCCGATGGCCGGCTGGTTGTCGGCGGTCAGGCGCACCTCGACGGTGGCGTCGATGCCCTGCGTGTTGACGTCGACCGACTCGATGACGACCCGCGGCGACACGATCGCGCCCGGGTTGGGGGTCAGCGCGGGGGCCTTCGGCTCGGTGGGCCGGCGCGCGCCGCTGCTGACCGGGCGACGGCGGCGGGCCTCGCGACCGTACCCGGGCAGGGCGCTGTGCGGCCGCGACGGCGGGCGGGGCGGCATCACGGCCGCGACCGACTCGTCGGCCGGCGCCGGCGCGGGCGCGGGTGCCACCTCGTCGGGCAGGAGCGGGTTCTGCTCGGCCGACAGCCCCATGGTGTCGTTGAGCATGCGCGCGACGATCCGGCTGACCTGCCCGGCGTCGGCCTCGTCGGCCAGCTCCAGGCGCAGCGTGTGCCGGCCGTCGGCGTTCTCTATCAGGGTCGCCTTGTGCACCCCGGAGACGGTCCGCACCGCCTGCAGCACGCCCTGCACGTCGAATCCGTCGGGGCGATCGTCCGGGCTCTCGGGCCGGCCCTCCTCGTCCTCGCGCAGCTTGTTGGTGATCCGGGTGAGCTCGGGGGCGCCGACCGCGACGGGCTGCGGCTCGACCGCGGGCACCGGCGGCACGTCCGGCTCGGACGGCACGCGCTGGGGCAGCTCGAGCGCGTCGAACTCCGGCTGCGGCATGTCGTCGGCGAAGGTCGGCATGACGGGCTCGGCGGGCGCCATCGCGCTGGCCGAGCCGAGCAGGACCGGCGGCAGGGGCCCGACCAGCGGATCGTTCTCCGGCATGCGCTGGGCCGGGACGGGCGGCGGCTGGGGCGGGGTGGGCTCCGGCAGCGGTACCGTGGCCGGGCGCGGCACCTCGGGCTCGTGCTGGACGGGCGAGTGCGTCGGGGCGGCCCAGTCGAACTCGGGCTGCGCCGGCTCGGGGGCCCAGTGCCGCTGCTCGGGCTGGTAGGGCCGCTGCTCCGGCTGGTAGGCGGGGCCCTGCGGCTGATAGGCGGGCTGCTCCTGCTGGTAGGCCGGCTGTTCCTGCGGATAAGCCGGCTGTTCCTGCGGGTAGGGCTGATACTGCTGCTCCGCGGCGGGCTCGGCCTGGTAGGGGTGCTCCTGCTGGTACGGCTGCTCCTGGCGGAACTGCTGCTGGCCCTGCTGGAACTGCTGCTCCTGCTGGTACTGCTGCTCCTGCTGGTACTGCTGTTCCGGGTGGTACTGCTGCTCCTGCTGGTACTGCTGCTCCTGCTGGAACTGTTGTTCCTGGTGGAACTGCTGCTGGCCCTGCTGGTACTGCCGGTACCTGTAGCCCCACTCGGACTGCCCGGCCTGCTGCTCGGCGATCCGGTCGAGGGCGGAGGGCGCCTGCTCGTACTGCGGCTGCTCGTACTCGTACGGCTTCTGGTCATAGGGGCGCTGCGGCGGCGGCCCGGCCTCGAAGGCGGGCTGCGCGGACACCGGGCGGCGCATCTCGCCCGAGTTCTCGATCGGCATCGCCCCGTAGACGGTGCCCGGCGGGGGCGTGGCCGGGACGCTCTTGGACTCGCCGGTCTGGCTGGAGGTGGGCCATCCCTGCCCGTCCGGCCCGTAGTGGCCGTAGTGCAGCGTCGAGGTTGGCGGCTGAGGCGGCGGCGGCGCCGAGACCGGCGGGCTCATCGGGGCCAACATGTCGGAATACGGACTGCGCACCTCGGCGCGCCCGCGCGAGCCGCCGTTGCCGTTGATCCCGTTGCCGTTGATCCCGTTGCCATTGGTGCCATTTCCATTGACGCCGTTGCCGTTCCCATTGACGACGGCCCGGCCGGCGATCGCGCCGGTGGCCGGCTCGCGCCAGGCGGAGACGATCGCCTCGAGAGCGTCGTCGGTGGGCCCAGCGGCCCCGTTGACCTGCGGGTCCGGGCGCCCCGCCCGACCTCGGTTCAGGCCCGGGCCCGAGCCAGGGTACGCGCCAGCCGCGTCCGGGCTACCCGCTTGCCCCGCTTCGTCCACCGCACGCTCCTCCGTCGCCCCTAGGTGAGGCTACCGTGTGGCTGGAAAGGGGGTAAGTTGCAATCTCGACCCAAATCCGGATGGTGAACATGACCTCGGCGATGAGCGGCACGCAATCGGCCGGTCGGCCCGTGCGGCTGCCCCGGTCGGCGCGGCGCAAGCAACTGCTCGCCGCGGCGCAGCAGGTCTTCGTGGCACAGGGCTACCACGCGGCGGCGATGGACGACATCGCCGAGCGCGCCGGCGTGTCCAAGCCTGTGTTGTACCAGCACTTCCCGGGCAAGCTCGAGCTGTACCTCGCCCTGCTCGACACGCACTGTGACGCCATGGTGTCGCGGGTGCGCTCGGCGATGGAGGCGACGACCGACAACAAG
>NZ_JBFAZW010000157.1:0-19010 GCF_040682015.1 Dactylosporangium sp. NPDC051485 | reverse complement strand
GGCGCGGGGGCCGCGCGCCGCCGGGCCTCGTTACCGGGCGCCGCCCCGCGCGGGCTCTTCGACGACTCCGACCGCAAGCCGCTGGACGCGCCGGGCGAGCGCGACCTCTTCTCCGGCGCGGACCGCGGCGGCCCGGCGGCCCGCACCGACCTGCCGTCCCGGCCGCAGAACCCGTTCCGCCAGCCGGGCGGCACCCCGGCCCAGCCGACCTCGCCGGCCGGCCCGTCCGGCCTGCCGTCCCGGCCGCTCGGCGGCGGCGCGCCGGACCTTCCCACCCGTCCCCAGGGTGGCTCGGACCTGCCCATGCGCCCGCAGCAGGGCGGTTCGGACCTGACCATGCGCCCGCGGGGTGGTTCGGACCTCCCGGGCTGGCCGCAGGGTGGCTCGGACCTGCCCATGAGGCCGCAGGGTGGTTCGGACCTCCCGAGCCGGCCGCACGGTGGCTCGGACCTTCCGAGCCGGCCGCATGGCGGCTCGGACCTGCCCATGAGGCCTCAGGGCGGGTCGGACCTCCCGAGCCGGCCGCAGGGCGGCGTCGAGGACCCGCACGGCGATCCGCGCCGGTACTGGCCGCGCCGCGAACCGGCCCGCAGCCTGGGCGAGATCTACACCGAGCACGCCGAGCCGGTCATCCCCGCCGCGTGGCAGCCGCCCCCGGACCTCCCCCTGTCCTCGGGCCCGCCGCTGCCGACCCGCCAGCCGCAGGCCAACCGCACCGAGGCCGACCCGCCGGCCTTCCGCCCGGGCGGCGCCCTGCCCCCGCGCCCGACCGGCGATGCCCTGCCCCAGCGCCCGGCCGCCGAGCCGCCGTCCGCGTTCTTCGCGAGCGACCCGCTGCCCCAGCGTCCGGTTTCGGGCGATCCATCCCCGTTCCGGCCGATCGGCGAGCCCCTGCCGCAGCGCCCGGCGCAAGGCGAGCCCGCCGCGTACCGCCCCGCCGCCGGTGACGCGCTTCCGCAGCGGCCCGTGTCGGGCGATCCCCTGCCGCGCCCTGTGTCGGGCGAGCCTTTCGCGTACCGGCCCGCCGTCGGTGACGCGCTCCCGCAGCGGCCCGTGTCGGGTGAGCCCGCCGCGTACGGCCCCGCCGCAGGCGACGCGCTCCCGCATCGGCCTGTCTCGGGTGAGCCCGCCGCGTACGGCCCCGCGGCTGGCGACGCGCTCCCGCATCGGCCTGTCTCGGGTGAGCCCGCGCCCTACTTCCCGCCCGGCCTCGACGAGGACACCCAGCCCGTCAACCCCGGCTGGGCCGGCTTCGCCGACGTCCGTCCCGGTCGCCCCGGGCTGGCGGCCCGCAGCGGCGATCCGTTCCATGACGACAACCCCGCCGACCCCCTGCCCTTCGACCCCCTGCCCTTCGACCGCCCGGTCTTCGACCGTCCTGGCTTCAGCCGCCTCGACGTCGAACACCCCGAGGTGGACGAGGCCCCGAAGCCCTTCGGCGGCCTGTCCGCGGGCGCCCGCAGCGCCGGCTTCGGCCGGGCCGACCTCGACGAGCACCCCTTCTTCGCCGACGAGCCGGCCGCGGCCCCGCCCCACGATCCGTTTGCTCCGCGCCAGGAGCAGGAGTCGCCCCGGGACCCGTTCGCCCTGCGCCAGGAGCAGGAGCCGTCCCTCGATCCGTTCGCCCCGCGCCAGGAGCAGGCCCCGGTGCGGGATTCGTTTGCTCCGCACCAGGAGCAGGAGCCGCCGCGCGATCCGTTTGCCCCGTACCAGGAGCAGGCCCAGCCCCGCGACCCGTTCGCTCCGCACCAGGAGCAGGAGCCGCTGCGGCCCGAGGTCCGCGAGAACAGGGAGTACCTGTTCAGTGGCAGGGCCGAGGTACAGTCGCCGCACTTGCAGGACACCGCGGAGCCGCAGCGCTCCTTCTTCGGTGACCACCGCGAGCCCGAGCCGCCCCGGCGCGAGGAGGAGCAGCGCCCGTTCTTCGCCGACGAGCCGGAGCCGCGCACCTTCAACGCCTTCGCCGAGTCCCACCCGCCCGCCGCCGCGGAGCCGCTGCCCAGGGACCCCTACGCCGCCCTGGCCGACCTCGGCCCGGCCGAGGCCGAGCGGAGGGACCCGTACGCCGCGCTGGCCGACCTGCGATCGGACGAGGCCGAAGAGGCACCGCAGGCCCCGGAGATCCAGCCCGCCGCGCAGGTCAAGCCGATCGCGGAGTTCCAACCCGTCGCGGAGTTCCAACCCGTCGCGGAGATCCAGCCGGCCGCGGAGATTCAGCCGGCCCCGGCGGTCGAGGAGGAGGACTCCAAGGAGAACACCGGCTCGTTCTTCGACGTCGGCGCCCGCGATGAGAAGCCGGCCACCCCGGACCCGTCCCCCGAGCTGCGCACCTTCTTCGAGGACGGCGCCGCCGAACGCCCCGACTTCCAGCAGGCCGCCGCCGAGACGTCCTGGGAGTACCAGCCGACGACGTACCACGTCGAGCCCACCAGGGAGCCGACCCGCGAGCCGGTCTACGAGCCGGAGATCGTCGAGGAGGTCCCGCTCCGGCCGCGCGAGGACATCGTCGAGGCCGAGGTGGTCACCCCGCCCAAGGCCCCCGACTTCGACCCGGCCAACAACGTGGAGCGGGACCTGTTCGAGGCGGTCCAGGCCAACAGCACCGACCGGTTCCTGTCGACGCTGCTGCTGGCCAAGGTCCTGATCCCGTTCTGGACCGGCGACGGCCCGGTCGACCCGGCCAACTGGCGCACCGAGCACATGAACGGCCTGCCCCACCTGGTCGTCTTCACCTCGCCGGAGCGCATGCGGGAGCGGCTCGGCGAGGACGCCGAGGGCAGCTGGATCAAGTTCACGCGGCTGATCCGCAACTGGCCGCCCGGCGACCAGCTGGCCTTCGCCATCAACCCGGAGTCCCCGGCCGGCGCCGTCCTGCCCGGCACCGAGGTCGTCCAGCTCGCCACCTGGGCCACCGAGCTTGGCCTCGGCGTTGACGATCCCGAGGACCAGCCGTTCGAGGCGCCCCGCGAGGCGCCCAGGCCCGCGCCCCGCCCGGCGTACGAGCCGCCGACGGACCGCGAGCAGGTCATGCAGAAGCCGATCTCGCCCGAGCAGCTCTCGCACTACCTCGAGCGCAACTACGATCGCGTCTCCGGCTTCGTGCACCGCGCCGGCGAGGTCGCCCACCTCGAGACGCCCGATCAGCTGTACAACGCGCTCGGCCTCGGCTACGCAGGGTCGTCGTTCAAGCCCGACGCCGACGAGGCCTACGTGCTGCGCTGGATCGCCTACCGCGGCGACCTCTACCGCATCCCCTACGGCGGTCCGTCGCACGACGCCATGCGGGCCATGGAGGGCTGGGTCATCGAGCGCCCGCCGTTCCGCGGCAACGGCTTCGCCCCGAGCGAGACCGGCGACGTGATCGCCGAGTTCAAGGTCGACAGCGCCCGCCTGCCGCACCACGCCGAGCTGTGGCGCGTGCGCCGCGACGGCCGGCAGGAGCTCATCGCCCGCCTCGACGCCGACGGCCCTCTCTGGCGAAAGAGCAACTCGTGATCCGCGACGGCTACGCGGCCCGCTGGCACGGCGCCGAGTACGAGGCCAGCCCCGACGGCGAGGACGTGCGCCTCTACCGCCCCGACGCGAGCGACGGCTTCGACGAGGTGCGCCCCGGGCGGTACCGCCGCATCGTCCACCGCACCGAGGTCGACGATCTCGTCTACGTGCGCACCACCTGCTTCTGGCGCGACCAGCCGTTCATCGTCCTGGGCGAGCACGACGGCTGGCTGCGCGTGGAGTACACCGGCGGTCGCGCTCCCGTCGCCGCCGAACTTGGCCTCGAAGAGTTCGACTACGGCGTCTACCAGGGCTGGGCCCCCCGCGCCGAAGTCAGTGAGCTGCGCGAATACCGAGTGTGAAGCCATTTTGGCTCCGGCCCGCGTCAGTCGCGGACCGTCGCTCCCGTCGGCGCCTGGTCTGGGTCGATCGGAGCGAAGCCGCATCGAGCCAGACTGGGCGTTCTCACCCTCCGCGGTGCCAAGAGCACATCGCTATCCGGCCTTCGCCCACCGGAGGATCTCGCCGGTGACGAGGTCCGGCTGCTCCAGGTGCGGGAAGTGCGCGGCGTTCGGCAGCAGCCGCCACTCGTACTCGGCCAGCACGTAGCGCCCCGAGCCCTGCGCGGTCCGTGGCAGTACCGCCGGATCGAGCGCGCCGTGCAGCTGGAGCGTCGGCGCCGTCACCGGCTGTTGCAGGAGCTTCACGAAGCGGTACCCCTGCAGCCGCAGCGCCGAGCGCACCGCCCACCGGTACGTCTCCAGCGCACAGAACGCCGCCTGCGGGATCTGCATCGCCGCGCGGCAGCACGCCTCGTAGTCGCGGTACTCCTCGCGGGTGACCCAGTCCGGCGCCCCCCAGCGCCGCAGGTACCCGCCCACCAGCTGGGCGTCGTTCCGGGTCAGCACGTGCTCGAAGCGCGGCACCTGGAAGCGCAGCACCGGCTTGGCCGCGGCCAGCTGCCCGCGCGGGTCGGCGGCCAGGCCGGCCCGCAGTCGCAGCGGGTGCGCCGCGCCCAGCACGACCAGCCGCCGGACCATCTTCGGGTGGAAGGCGGCGGTGGCCCAGCCGATCATCCCGCCGTATCCGCCGCCGACGAGGATCGCGCTGCGCTCGCCCAGCGCGCGGATCAGCCCCGCGACGTCGCCGGCCATCGTGTACCCGTCGTAACCGCGCGGTGGCTTGTCGCTGGCCCCGTAGCCGCGCAGGTCCACGGCCACGGCCCGGAAGCCGGCGTCGGCCACGGCCGGCAACTGGTTGTGCCAGGCGTACCAGAACTCGGGGAAGCCGTGCAGGAACAGCACGAGGGGCCCGGTGCCTGCCTCCACCACGTGGAAGCGCGTGCCATTCGCGCTGACGAAGCGGTGCGACCACGGCCCGTCGATCATGACGCAGGTGTCGTCAACGGGGCGGTTCATGTCGCTCAGCGTAGGTCTTTTGCGGTCGAATTCCCGCCAGGCGACCGGCTAACGTTCAGCACATGGCGCCGCCGATCCCCCTCATCGAGGCATTCGGTACTCCCCGTGACTGCGGCATTGCGTACGGTGCCGCGGCGGCCGACCTGATCGCGGCCAACACGGCCAGTTACCTGGCCCGCTTCGCCGCCGCCGGCCTCGGCGCCGACCGCGTCCGCCACTACGGGGCGCTGTTCCGCGCCGCCTCCCACCACCACGCCCCACGGGTCGCCGAGATGCTCGACGGCGTGGCCGAGGGCGCCGACGTCCCGGTCGAGGAGATCTACGCCCTCAACGGCCGCACCGAGCTGATCTACGGCGCCGCCGGAGTCTCCGAGTGCACCGCCATCGGCGTGCTCGACGACCGCTCCGCCGGCGGCCACACCACGCTCGCGCAGAACTGGGACTGGCACCCCGACCAGCGGCCCTTCGCCCTGCTGCTGGCCACCCGCGACGAGCTCGGCGCCGAGGTGCTCACCCTGACCGAGGCCGGCATGCTGGCCAAGGCCGGGATCAACGACGCCGGGCTCGGGGTGTGCGTGAACATGCTCACGAGCGCCCGGGACCGCCGCGACGGCGGCGTGCCGTACCACGTCCTGCTCCGCGCCACCCTGGAGGCCCGCCACCTCGGCGCCGCCGTCAAGGTCGTCTGCGCCACCCCGCGCGGCGCGAGCATCAACCTGCTCGTCGGGCAGGCCTTCGGCGACGGCACCCCGGGCGAGGTGATCGACTTCGAGGTCGCCCCGGACGACGTCGGCTTCCGGCACCCGGTCGACGGCATCCTCACCCACACCAACCACTTCGAGGAGCCGGCGCTGGCCGTGATCGACACCCTGCGCGCGATCGGCGGCTCGTCCTTCTTCCGCGCCGCCCGGGCCCGCCGGCTGCTCGGCCCCGGCCCGATCGACGAGGCCCGGCTGCGCGCCGTGTTGCGCGACCACGGCGGCCACCCGCAGTCGATCTGCCGCCACGACGAGCCGGGCGTCGCCGAGGTGGACCGCACCGAGACCCTGTTCTCGCTCGTGCTCGATCTGGACGAACGCCGCATGTCGATCGCCGCCGGGCCGCCGTGCGGCGGGGCGCCGTACCACGACCTCTGGGTCGGCAAAACCGGCTGAAATCGGGCGCGTCGGCAACTGCAGCGCAGTCTTAAATGTATCTGTGCTGATGTCCGCCTCCCGGGCCCGCTGTGACAAAGGTTCCAGCAGCTCAAGGGTGACGTACCCGCTTCCGCGCGGGTATTCGTGACCTTGGGTCACCGGCCGAGTCTTAAGTCCCGATCAGCGCGCTTCAGTCATGGGTTGAAGGCCTCCTGAGCAGCCACTACCTTCCGGGGGCGACACCGCCCGCCCTCTTGCGCTGATCGGGACCTGTAGATGAACGAGCGTTACGACCCGTACGTCGACTCGTACTACGAGGCCGGCTACGAGGACCAGACCGGTCGCTACGACCGGCGGGGCCAGGGTGACCCCCGCCCCGGCGATCCCCGGCACGTGGGCGGCCCGCGCGGCTACGGCTCGATGCCGGCCGACCGCGGCGGCTCCGGTCCGCACTTCTACGACCCCAGCGCGATGCCCCGCGGCCGCGGTCGCGGCAGCCTGCCCGACCTCGACGAGGACGACTACGACGACGAGCCGTCGAACTGGCGCCGCCGCACCGCGATGATCGCCATCGGCGGCGGCGCGGCCGCGCTGATCGGCGGCGGCGCCTACGCCGTCACCCAGTTCTTCGGCAAGGGCGCCCACCCGGCCGGCACCAGCGCCGACGCCCCCGACGCGGTCGCCGACAACACCGTGCCGGCCTACGTCGACCAGAACCAGAGCCTCATGAACGGCAACGCGGGCCTGGGCATCCGCAAGAACACCCCGACCACCGGCTCCTCGTTCGGCACCCCGGCCGATGCGGCCAAGAACGCCGTGGTCAAGGCCAGCACCGTGCTGCCGAAGAAGGACTCGGCCCGCCACCTGGCCAGCCGGCTCACGTTCGGGCCGAACGCCAAGGTCATCGGCGACATCAACAAGCTGGGCATCAACGGCTGGATCGACAAGCAGCTCAAGCCGGAGACGATCCCGCTGACCCGCGGCGAGCAGAAGGCCGACGCCGAGCTGATCACCTACGGGATGAGCTACGAGCAGCTCAAGGCGCAGCGCGATGACCTCGACAAGAAGGGCATCCACGCCGACGACCAGAACGTGCGGTACACCATCGCCAAGCAGCTGTTCTCCGACCGGCAGCTCTTCGAGATGATGTGTGACTTCTTCAACGACTACCTGCACGTCTCGGCGTTCCACGACGGCAACGAGCTGACCCGCGCGTCGTTCGACCGCGACGTCATCCGCAAGCACGCCCTGGGCAACTACGTCGACATGTTCGTCGCCGCGAACCGGCACCCGGCGCTGCTGCGGTACCTCGACCAGCAGGACTCGACCAAGAACCAGATCAACGAGAACCTGGCCCGCGAGAACCTCGAGCTCTACACGGTCGGCGCGTTCAACGGCTACAACGAGACCGACGTACGCCAGGCGGCCATGCTGCAGACCGGCCGCAGCGTCCGTGACAACCAGTACGTCTACCGGCCCGAGCAGCACTACGTCGGCCCGGTGAAGATTATGGGCTTCTCCCACCCGAACGGCGACGCGGCGGGCGGCGAGGCGGTGCAGGAGGCGTACTTCCGGTACCTCGCGCTGCACCCGAACACCGCGCGGTACATGGCGCAGAACCTGGCCACCCGGTTCGTCTCCGACGTCCCGCCGAAGACCCTCGTCGACGCCATGGCGAAGACGTACGTCGACAAGAAGAGCAACATTCCCGCGGTACTGACGACGATGCTCTCCCGGACGGAGTTCTGGGAGTCCGTCGGCCAGAAGGTGCGCCGGCCCGGCGAATACCTGACCGCCACGTACCGCGCGCTCGACATCGGCGCCGACGCCCCGGCGAGCTTCACGTCCAGCAACACGAATATGAGCCCGATGGTCCAGGGCCTGGGCGACATCATGCGCAAGCTGGAGGAGTTCGGCCACGCCCCGATGGAGCTGCCGACCCCGAACGGCTACCCCGACGTGTACGTCGCGTGGACCTCGGCCGGCACGATGGTCAACCAGTGGAACGACGCCTACACCGCGATCACCGGCGGCCGGCGCCAGTTCACCTGGCAGAAGCCCGAGGCGCTCGTCGCCGGCCCGCCGGCCACCGCGGGGGCCTACCTCGACGCGCTCACCAAGAAGCTCATCAACGTGACGCTCGACAACGATCGCAAGACCGCGATCCTGCGCATCGTCAGCCCGACGATGACCGCCACCACCCCGGTGGACGCCACCTTCAACGGCGGTATCGCCGCGGTCGTGCGCGCGATCTTCGCCACTCCCCACCACCACCTCCGGTAGGCGGCACATCATGGAGAAGCCAGTGCGGAAGCAGAAGTCGCTCCACCCGGACTGCCCTGACCTGCTGCGGCTCGGTCCCAACCGGTTCGAGTCCGCGCTTCGGGCCGAGGCGGTCGCGGTGCAGGAAGAGCAGAAGAGCGTCCGGGATCGGTACCTCGACCTCTCCCGCGACGAGGACGCTCAGGAGGACCACCGCGGCGTCACCCGCCGCCGCTTCGTCGTCGGCGCCGCGGCCACCACCACGGCCCTGGCCACCAGCCAGTTCCTGACCACGCAGGCGTCCTTCGCGGCCACCCCGACGGGCACCCTCATCCACGTCTTCCTCTACGGCGGCGCGGACGGGCTGTCCCTCTTCGCGCCGATGAACGACGCGACGCTGACCCGGGTGCGCCCCAGCTTCACGCTGCCGGAGAACACGTCGATCCCGCTCGACCGCGGCTTCGGCCTCAACGAGTCCTTCGCCCCGCTGAAGAAGTACCTCGACGCCGGCCAGCTGGCGTTCATCCCCGCCGTCAGCGACCGCCGACTCGACCGCAGCCACTTCGCCGCGACCGACATCTGCCAGCTCGGCGGCCTCCCCGCCGAGACCGGCGGCATGGGCTGGCTGACCAACCTGGCCGACAAGCTCGGCCCCGGCACGGCCTTCCGCGCGGTGGGCATCGGCTCCACCCTGCCGAGGTCGCTGGTCGGCGGCGGTGGCGCCCTGGCCCTCAACAGCGTGGCGTCGCTGAACGTCAACGGCGACGGCAAGTTCAAGCAGCCGACCGTCGACGCCATCAAGGCCCTCTTCACCGGCGTGAACCACCCGATCGAGGCCCCGGTGAAGGCCGGCATCGACGCCCTGACCCTGGCCAGCAAGCTGGCCCAGGACGGCTACGCCCCGGCGAACAACGTCAAGTACTCCGGCGTGGGCAACGCCTTCAAGGAGATCGCCCAGCTCATCAAGGGCGGCGCCAACGTCCGCATCGCCACCGTCGGCATGGGCGGCTGGGACACCCACGAGAACCAGGGCACCCGCGGCGGCTACGTGGCCCAGCACTTCGGCGAGCTGGCCACCGGCATGGCCGCCTTCTTCGACGACCTGGGCCCCGACCTGTCCCAGAACGTCACCATCATGGTCTCCAGCGAGTTCGGCCGCCGGGTCGCCGAGAACGGCGGCGGCACCGACCACGGCCACGGCGGCGGCGTCATCGTCCTGTCCGGCAAGAAGCTGGCCGGCAAGCTCCTCGGCACCTGGAACGGCCTGGATACGCTCGTCAACGGCGACCTGCCGGAGATGAACAACATGTTCTCCGTCTTCGGCTCGGTGGCCCAGGGCCGCTTCGGGCTGACGGACGCCGAGGTCGGCCAGATCTTCCCGCGCCAGACCTACACCCCGGTAAAGATCTACGCGTAGCTCCACCTGCGCGTAGCGAGAGGGGCGGCCCCGGTCCCGGGGGCCGCCCCTGCTGTGCTTCCAGCTCGCTTCGCTCGCGCCGGGGGAGCTCCGCTCCACCCGAACCCCCTCAAGACCTGCAGCGGGGTTCCCGACGCACGAATGGGCGCTCTGCGCCGTTCTCAGCTCGCTCGCTTGGCCTCTTCTGCGCGCGTGGCAACCCGCAGTGGCGTGCTCGACGTGTCTCAGCTCGCTCGCTACGGCGGGTTGGCTTCTTCTGCGCTTGCGCCGGCCCGCGGCGGCGTGGTCAACCTGGATCCCGGCACGTTCTCCCTCGCGGTCGCGGCAACCCGCAACGGCGACGCGGGCCGGGCGCGGAACCCGGGTCGAGGCCGGGTTCCGCGCGCCGGTGGGTCAGTCCTCCGACTTGCCCGACTGCAGGCCGGACGAGATCAGGTCCATGACCGTCGAGTCCTGCAGGGTGGTGACGTCGCCCAGGCTGCGGTTCTCGGCGACGTCGCGCAGCAGGCGGCGCATGATCTTGCCGGAGCGGGTCTTCGGGAGCTCCGCCACGAGCATGATCTGGCGGGGCTTGGCGATCGGGCCGAGGGTCTTGGCGACGTGGTTGCGCAGCTCCTGGATCAGGGCCTCGCCCGCCTCGCCGTCGGTCTCGACGCCGCCGCGCGGGATGGTGAAGGCGACGATGGCCTGGCCGGTGGTCGGATCGGTGGCGCCCACGACCGCGGCCTCGGCCACCTTCGGGTGGCTGACCAGGGCCGACTCGACCTCGGTGGTGGAGATGTTGTGACCGGAGACGAGCATGACGTCGTCGACCCGGCCGAGCAGCCACAGGTCGCCGTCCTCGTCCTTCTTGGCGCCGTCGCCCGCGAAGTACATGCCGTCGAAGCGCGCCCAGTAGGTGTCCTTGAAGCGCTGGTCGTCGCCCCAGATGGTGCGCAGCATCGAGGGCCACGGCTCGCGGAGCACGAGGTAGCCACCGCCGCCGTTGCCGACCGCGTTGCCCTGGTCGTCGACCACGTCGGCGCTGATGCCGGGCAGCGGGCGCATCGCGCTGCCGGGCTTGGCCGCGGTGACTCCGGGCAGCGGCGAGATCATGATCGCGCCGGTTTCGGTCTGCCACCAGGTGTCGACGACGGGGCAGCGGTTGCCGCCGATGTGTTCCCGATACCACATCCAGGCCTCGGGGTTGATCGGCTCGCCGACCGAGCCCAGCAGGCGCAGCGAGGACAGGTCGAAGCCCGCCGGGACGTCGTCGCCCCACTTCATGAAGGTGCGGATCGCGGTCGGGGCCGTGTACAGGATCGTCACCTTGTACTTCTGCACGATCTCCCAGAACCGTCCGCGGTGCGGGGTGTCGGGCGTGCCCTCGTACATGACCTGGGTGGCGCCGTTGGACAGCGGCCCGTAGACGATGTAGCTGTGCCCGGTGACCCAGCCGATGTCGGCCGTGCACCAGTAGACGTCGCTGTCCGGCTTGAGGTCGAACACCGCGTGGTGCGTGAAGCTCGCCTGGGTCAGGTAGCCGCCCGTGGTGTGCAGGATGCCCTTGGGCTTGGCCGTGGTGCCGGACGTGTAGAGGATGAACAGCGGGTGCTCGGCGTCGAAGGCCTGCGGGGTGTGCTCGGCGGAGGCGGTCTCCACGACCTCGTGCCACCACAGGTCGCGCGAGCCGTCCCAGTCGATGTCCTGGCCGGTGCGGCGCACCACGAGGACCTTCTCCACGCTCGGCGTCTTGACCACGGCCTCGTCGACGATGCTCTTGAGCCCGCTGGGCTTGCCCCGGCGGAAGCCGCCGTCGGCGGTGATGACGACCTTGGCGCTGGCGTCGTCGATGCGGCCGCTCAGCGCGTCGGCGGAGAAGCCGCCGAAGACCACGGAGTGGGTGGCGCCGATGCGGGCGCAGGCCAGCATCGCGACCGCCGCCTCGGGGATCATCGGCAGGTAGATCGCGACCCGGTCGCCGGCGACGACGCCGAGGTCGGTGAGCGCGTTGGCGGCCTGGCAGACCGAGCGGTGCAGGTCGGCGTAGGTGATCGTGCGGGTGTCGCCCGGCTCGCCCTCGAAGTGGATGGCCACCTTGTCGCCGCGGCCGGCCTCGATGTGGCGGTCGAGGCAGTTATACGCCACGTTGAGCTGTCCGCCGATGAACCACTTGGCGAACGGGGGGTTGGACCAGTCGAGCACCTGGTCCCACTCCTTGGCCCAGCTCAGCCTGTGCGCCTGCTGCTCCCAGAACGCGAGGCGGTCCGCGCGGGCCTCGGCGTAGGCCCCCTCGGTGAGGTTGGCGGCGGCGGCGAACTCGGCAGGCGGGGGGAACTGCCGTGTTTCGTTGAGAAGGTTTTCCAAGGTCTCGCTCATCGGTGGTGGCTCCTCGATGTGGTCCAGCTCTCGCAAGCAGGCTAGTTCGGGGGTACGACGAAAAAGAAGCGGCCTCTTCTCTAAACTTTGTTCACAGTAGTGGCACGATACCGTCTTGGGGTGCCATCCGACCCGCTCGCGCCGCTGCTCGACCTCGCCGACGTGGCCCCGGCCCTCGACAGGGCCCGGGCGGCCGTCGACGCCGCCATGCGCCATCGCGCCCTGCGCCGCTCGGGCGGCCCCGTCGCCGCGGAGGTCGCCCTGCGCACCTCCGTCGCCAGCGCCGCGCTGGACACCCACGGCTTCGACCTGGAGGGCGTGCGGGCCGGCGTGGTCACCGACCCCGTCGTGCACGGCGCGCTGCGCGCCACGGCCGCCCTGGACGGCCTGACCGGCACTTGGCCGAAGGCGCCCCGGCAGGTGCTGGCCAAGCTGCACACTCTGGTTGCCCGGGACGTTGTCGCCCCCGCCGAGCTGGGCCGGCCGCTCGATCCGGGCACGGCGCCCCGGCTGGACGCCCTGGCCGCCCTCGTCTCCGGCGCTACGAGCGCCCCGGTGCTGTTGCAGGCGGCCGTGGTACACGGGGAACTGCTGGCCCTGAAGGCCTTCGCCGGTCCCAACGGCGTGGTGGCGCGGGCCGCGGCCCGGCTGACGCTGGTGGCCGGCGGGCTGGATCCGCGGGGCCTGCTGGCGATGGACGTGGGGCACCGCAGTCGCGAGCCGGAGTACGTGGGCGCGGCCAACGCCTTCGCCACCGGTACCCCCGATGGTCTGCGGTCCTGGCTGCGCCACTACGCGGCGGCGGCCGAGCGGGCCGCGGAGGAACTCGGCGAGATCTGCGAGCAGGTCACTGCCTGAGTGCAACTGCCCGAGCCCAACTGCCTGAGCGCGACTGTCCGAGCGCACCTACCTGAGCGCGACTGTCGGAGCGCAACTGCCTGGGTGCGACTGCCTGGGTGCGACTGCCCGGGCACAGAGGACGGCGCCTCGATGGGAAGAGGCGCCGTCACCCACGTCCGACCGGGTTACCAGGCGTGCACCTCAAGTCCGTTGGCAGCGGTCCTTGCGAATCCGCTGTAACGCGCCTTACCGCGGCTGGTCGCTCGTGGGTGCCCGGCGGCCGTGCACGAGGTTTGTCCTCGCTCTTCTTTTCTACGCCGGCTCGGCCACGATCGGAACCCCCACCTTGCAGAATGTGACTGCTGGGACTCGCGAGGCGACGCAGCGTAATCGTCAGCCGGCGGCGGCCGCGGCGAGTTGCGCCGTGCGGGCCCGGCGGTACTTGCTGTAGATGGCCAGGCCGATCGCGACCGCCGCGCCCAGGCCGAGCGCGGCCGCGGCCATCGGCACGGCGGGCCGCTCGCGCAGCCGGCGGCTCAGCGGGATCGGATGGCGGAAGTCGAGCATCGGCCAGCCGCGCTCGACCGAGATGCGCCGCAGCCCCCGGTCGGGGTTGACCGCGGTCGGGTGCCCGACGAGGCTGAGCAGCCCGGCGTCGGTCACCGAGTCGGAGTACGCGTAACAAGCCGCCAGATCGTAGTCGCGCTCGGTGGCCAGCTCCTTGACCGCGACGACCTTGTTCGGGCCGGCGGCGTAGAAGTCGATCTCGCCGGTGTAGCAGCCGTCCTCGCCGACGTTCATGCGCGTGGCGATGATGTCGGTGATGCCGAGCTGCTCGCCGATGGGCCGGACCATCTCGTCGCCCGAGGTCGAGACCAGCACCACGTCGCGGCCGGCCGCCCGGTGCTCCACGATGAGCGCGGCCGCCTCGGCGTAGATGTACGGGCTGATCAGCTCGTCGAGCGTTTCCCGCACGATCTGGCGGACCTGCTCGGCCCGCCAGCCTTTGACCAGCGCGGCGAGGTAATCCCTGGTGCGGGCCATGGACTGCTCGTCGGAGCCGCCGCCCACCCGGAAGATCAGCTGCGCGTAGGCGCCCTTGATGACATCGCGGCGGCTGATCAGCCCGTCGCGATAGAACGGTCGACCGAAGGCCAAGGCGCTTG
Source organism: Dactylosporangium sp. NPDC051485 (assembly GCF_040682015.1). Classification (NCBI taxonomy): domain Bacteria; kingdom Bacillati; phylum Actinomycetota; class Actinomycetes; order Micromonosporales; family Micromonosporaceae; genus Dactylosporangium; species Dactylosporangium sp. NPDC051485. The sequence goes on along the minus strand of NZ_JBFAZW010000157.1, from coordinate 4,918 downwards.
ACTTGGCGATCACCGTTTTGTCCAGGTCGAAAAACGCGGCGCTACGCCCCACGGCGGGCAAGTGTAGCGTCGTGAGAGGCTCTGTGGCGCCAAGACTTGACCAAAGATCCGTCCAAAGCACGACTGGATCACGCTGGGCTCGCGGCCCGTCACGCCTGAGTTACCTCACAGTGAAATATTGACTGGTGTCCTGGGCGTGTTGCGGGCCGGTCCTACTCGACGTATGGCGGTCGACTCAGGCATGCTTATGTTTGCGACGCGGTTTCATGTCGGCGAGACGGAGACCTCGTTATTGACCCTCGGCGGTTGCACCCCCCGTGACCGCTGAGCGGGTTCGGCTCGACCCCCCCGGAGCCGAACCCCCGGCGACCCCCGTCACCCCCCGGCGGGGGTCGTCCCCTTCTTCAGGGGTTTTCGCGCAGGTTGCCGGACTTCTGCCGCCTGGCCTTTCGATGTGGCCGGTGGCTTTCGCGCTATCGGTGGCAGTTAGCCAGCATTGACGCCCGATGCTTTGTTGATCGTTCACGGTTCTGCGTGCACGCCACGACTTTTTTCATTCGGTACCGCCGCAAGTCCTTGCCCGTCCTGGGTGGATTTGTCGGGGTTTACATAGCAGATCGACTTCGTCTGTGGAGGTTATCCACAAGCACCCGGTTATCCACAGATCGGGCTCCGGCGGCGAGCGGGCGAGCGCCGGAAGGCGGCAGGGTGGGCGCGCACTTTGCCGAACCGCTCAGACCGTGGAGCCTGCCGTGCACCGACCCTTGCTCGTCTGCGACGACCCCGACCTGCTCGACGACGTCGTTTACCTGGCCGCCGAGTTCGCGCTCGAGCTCGACGTGGCGCCCGGCCCGGAGGCCGCCCGCCGCCGATATCCGGGCGCCCCGCTGGTGCTCATCGGGGACGGATCCGCCCCGGCCTGCGCCCGGGCCCGGCTCCCCGAGCGCCCCAACGTGATGCTGCTGAGCCGCAGTCATGGGAGGGATCGGCTCGTCGCGCTGGCCGAGGCGGTCGGCGCCGACCACATCGTGCGGTTTCCGGACGGGGTGCGGTACCTCGCCGGACAGCTCCTGCGCGTCTCCACCGACGCCGCCGCGGTCACTGCTGCCCGCGGCCGCGTCCTGGCCGTCGTCGGCGGGCGGGGTGGCGCCGGGGCGACCGTGCTGGCCGCCGGCCTCGCGATGACCGCCGGCGCCGCCGGCCTGCGCTCGCTGCTCGTCGACGCCGACCCGCTCGGCGGCGGCGCCGACCTGGTCCTCGGCTGGGAGGACGTGGCCGGCCTGCGCTGGCCCGGCCTGGTCGACGGGCGGCCGGCCGCCATCGACCCGCCGGTCCTGGACCGCGCCCTGCCCAGCCGGGGCCCCGTGGCCGTGCTGTCCTGCGACCGCAATGCGCCGGCCGGCCTGCCCGGCGACGCGATGGCCGCCGCGCTGGAGGCCGGCCGCCGCGGCCGCGACCTCGTCGTCGCCGACCTGCCGCGCCGCCTCGACGAGGCCGCGGTGCTCGCGCTGCGGGCCGCCGACCGGGTGCTGCTCGTCGTGCCGGCCGAGCTGCGGGCCTGCGTGGCGGCGGCCCGGGTGGCCGCGACGCTCACGCCGCACACCGACGCCCTGCACGTCGTGGTGCGCGGGCCGGCGCCCGGGAAGCTGCGGGCCCGGCACGTCGCCCGGTCGCTGGGGCTGCCGGTGGCCGGCACCCTGCGCGCGGAGCGCTCACTGCCCCGCCGGCTCGAGCGCGGCGCCCCTCCCGCCGCGGGCGGTCGCGGACCGCTCGCCGCCCTGTGCCGCCGCATCCTCGGCGACCTCGGCCTGAAGACCGGAGCGGCGGCATGAACGACATCGCGTGCGGATGCGTCGCTCGGCGGCGGGGTGGCCGCGTTTCGCCGGGGGTTGCGGCATGAACACCAGTGCCCGCGCGCGCCGGACGGTGCCGTCCCACGACCCGGGCCGGCGGCCGCGGATGGCCACGCCGGCCGCGCTGGACGGCTCGCCCAACCCGTGGGCCTTCGGTCCGGGCCAGGCCCTGACGCCGGACGCGATCCTGCCGGCCGACCGTCCCGACGACGATCTGCGGCTCGGCCCGGACGACGCGCAGGGCCTGCCGTACGGCAGCGCCGCGCGGAACCTGACCGACCGGGTGCGGGCCCGGATGGCGGCCGACGGCATCGAGATCAGCCCGGAGGCGGTGGCGGCCGCGGTACGGCTGGAACCGAGCGCGGCCGAGCTCCCCGCGCACTCGCTACGCGCACTCGCCGCGCGCCTCGCCGGCGAGATGACCGGGGCCGGGCCGCTGGCCCCGCTGCTCGCCGACCCGGACGTGACCGACGTGCTGGTCAACGGCGTCACCGTGTGGGTCGACCGCGGCGGCGGGCTGCGCCGGGTCCTGGGCACGCTGCGCGACGAGGCGGAGGTGCGCAAGCTCGCCAAGCGGCTCGCGTCCAACGCTGGTCGCCGCCTCGACGAGGCGAGCCCGTTCGTCGACGCGTGCCTGCCCGACGGCACCCGCATGCACGCGGTGCTGCCGCCGATCGCGATCGGCGGGCCGTACCTCTCGCTGCGCACCTTCCGCCGGCGCGCCTTCACGATCGACGAGCTGGTCTCCTGCGGGACTGTCGACCCGGGCGCGGCGAGCCTGCTGCGGGCGGTGGTGGCGGCGCGGCTGCCGTACCTGGTGACCGGCGGCACCGGCACCGGGAAGACGACGGTGCTGGCCACCCTGCTCTCGGCCGTGCCGCCGGGCGAGCGCATGGTCGTCGTGGAGGACGCCGCCGAGCTGCGGCCGGTCCACCCGCACGTGGTCTGCCTCCAGAGCCGCGCGGCCAACGTCGAGGGCGCCGGCATCGTGACCCTGCGCGACCTGGTCCGTCAGGCGCTGCGCATGCGCCCCGACCGCCTGGTCGTCGGAGAGTGTCGCGGCGCCGAGGTGGTGGACCTGCTCGGCGCCCTGAACACCGGCCACGAGGGCGGCGCCGCGACCCTGCACGCCAACTCCCCGGCCGACGTGCCCGCCCGTCTGGAGGCCCTGGGCCTGCTGGGCGGCGTGCCGCGGGCCGCGCTGCACGCGATGGTCCTCTCCGCCCTGCGGGTCGTCGTGCACCTGCACCGCGATCGCTCCGGCCGCCGCGAGCTCACCGAGGTCTGCGTGATCGCCCCCGACCGGGACCGGCACATCGCCGGCGTGCTGACCGCTTGGCGCCGCGGCAGCGGCCCGGGCCCGGGCGCGGGCGAGCTGGACGACCTGCTGTCGCGGCGCGGCATCGATGCGCCGAAGCCCGATGTGTACCGGCACTACAACCCGGTTGGAGGCTGGACATGACCCCTGTCGACCTGGCCCTGGCCGCGGGCGCCGCGCTCACGGCCGGCTGGGCCGCCTATCTGCTGCGCCGCCGCGGTGCCGCCCGGCGGCTCGTCCGCCTGACCCGCGCGGCCGTCCCGACGGAGCCCTCGACTCGCGGCTATTTCACGCCGGATCGGAGCCCGGCGCCGAATCCTGGGCGGCGGGGCTCGCTCGGCCGGCGGGCCGGGCGGGCGCTCCTGCGCCGTCCGGTGCTGACGACGGCCGCGGTCGTCGCGCTGCTCGCGGGCCCGGCGCTGGCCCTGTCCGGCCCGGTGGCCGCGCTCGTCGCCGCCCTCTACGCGCTGATGGCCCTCGTCGCCCTGCGCCGTCGGCTGGTCCGGCGGGAGGCCGAGCAGCGCGTGGCCGCCCTGCTCGACGCGCTCGACACCACCACCGAGGAACTGCGCGCCGGCATCATCCCGGACGGCGCCGCGGCGGCAAGGGGCGTCCGCGGCGCGAGCCCGACCCGTCCGACCCGCCCGGCCAGGCAGGCCGAGGCCGCGGCGGAGGTGGCCGGGGCGCGGCTCGACGCGGCGTGCCGGCTGAGCGAGGACCTCGGCGTACCCCTCGCCGACCTGCTGGACCGGGTCGACGCCGACCTGCGTTCCGGACAGGCGCTGCGCATCGCGGTGGCGGCGCAGCTGTCCGCCGCCCAGGCGACGACCGTGGTCCTGCTCGCCTTCCGCTGGCCGGCCTGTGGGTGGGCGCCGCCATCGGCACCCATCCGGCGCGGCAACTGCTCCACACCCCGCTGGGCGCCACCTGCGCCGTCGTCGCGGTGACCCTGCAGTGCGGCGGCTTCCTGTGGACCGGCCGGATGGTCAACGCCGCGACCGCGGAGGTGCGCTGATGCTCACCTGGCTGCGCTGGCCGGAGGAGATCGCGGCCGGTCTCGGCGTGGAGCTGGCGGGCGGCGGGCGGACGACGTACACGGCGGTGCTCCACCTCCGCCTCCCCGGCGCCCACCTGACCCGCCCCCGGTCGCTGACGGTCGGCCTGGCCCTCATCACGGGGCACGGCAGCCAGACCTTCACCGCCATGACGGAGGTGTCGAAGTGAGTTCCCGGGCCGGCGACATGGTCGGCGTCCGTGGCCGAGACAACGGCGTCGCGCTCGGCTCGGGTGGCCGTGGTGGAGAAGGATCGCAGGCTTCGGCCGGTCCGGGAGGCCGTGGCCGTGGCGGCCCCGGTGGTCGCGACGAGGCCGCTGTGGCCGACACGCCCGGCCGGGCCGACGGTGCGGCGATCGGGGCGTGGGTGCGGTGGCCGATGGCGGTGTTCGCCGGGCTCGGCATCGCGCTCGCGATCGGCGGAGTGGCCGGCGTGGTGGCCGGGCTGGTCGTGGCCGGCGGGTGCGGGGTGCTGCTCGGGCGGGTCGAGCCGGCCCGGGTGCGGCGGGAGCGGGCGGTGGCCCGGGCCGACCTGCCGTTCGCGGCCGACCTGCTCGCGGCGGCGCTGCGGGCCGGGGCGCCGCCCGGTCGGGCCGCGGTCGCGGTCGGGGAGGCGCTCGGCGGGCCGGTCGGGGTGCGGCTGGCCCGGGTCGGGCGGGCGCTGCGGCTCGGGGCCGAGCCCGGGGCGGCGTG